>NZ_JBNUPM010000013.1:0-60165 GCF_050409425.1 Facklamia sp. P13064
CTGCTTCATGATAAGTCCAATTGAAGACTTTCTTTTCATCGGATTGCCATTTTTTTGTCTGTTCTTTTAACATCGTGCTATAGGGGATGATGGCGATGGTATCGGGATGATGGTCTTCTAAGTAGGCATAGTTGGACTCGGAACCATACCCAGCGTCCATCGAAACATAAGTCATCGAATCAATGAGTGCACGGTGGGTCTCAAAGAATGGTTGAAGCGTTCGTGTGTCGGTTGGATTGGGATAGATGTCATAAGCTAATACATATTGATGACTGGTGGCGATTTGTAGGTTATAGCCAGGTTTAGTTTGACCGTTTCGCATTGGATCTTCTTTCATCCGCATAAAGGTCGCGTCAGTATCCGTTTTAGAATAAGAATGACGGTCACCTAAAAGATGACGATGTTTTTCATAGTTTTGTTTCTTTTCAATGCGTTCATTGAGTTGGTGCTTGAGAGATTTTAAGCGACGACGTGATTGCTTGGCCGGATTAGGCGATTGTTTCTTTGTTTCTTCCACTTCTTTTTCTAAAGCTTCGAGACAGCTCTCTAACTGTGTCATCACTTCTTCCAGCTGATCCATCGTTAAGTCTGTTCCCTCAGGAAGTGTCATGTCTTGATAGGCTACTTTGGTTTCTTTTAACAGCTCTTTGATTTGTGCTTCATTGGCTTCATCAAAACGGATGATGTTCTTTTTCCAGACGAAGGTATATTTATTCGCATTCGCTAAAATTTTTGTTCCATCAATAAATAAAGCATCGTCTATCAGACGTTGTTCCATTAAATAGTTTACAAGTCCATCAAACCCAGCATCTAGAATGTCTTGTATGCTCTCATCCACTCGGCATCGGCAGATCGTGGTATGTGAAGGGACTCTACCTTGTGTTAACCATTGAGCCGGTAAGTTTTCAGCCGCAAAGCGTTCAATCTTCCGACTGGTAAATATCTCTCGAGTATAGGCAAAGAGAATGAGCTTTAAGACGGCAGATAAAGGGTATTCTCTCGGGCGACCAAACACATAAGGATGATCAATGGCTAATTGGTTGACCAAGCCATCAATAAAGTGGACAACATGTGCTTCTTCAGGAATATAGGCATAAGAGATTTCCAAAGCTAATTGATTTGTGTTATAATGAAAATGCATTTTTATGTCCTTTCTTTTGTGTTAGAGGAGAGGCATTGACGAAGCAGAAAGCGTCAACTTTCTGCTTTTTTATATCTTTATTATACCATAAAAACCACTATAAACATTGTTTAAACAACGTTTATAGTGGTTTTTCGGTTTGAGACTTATGATACAGCCCCTCCAATGAATTATTATTCTGCTTCAGCTTTTTCGTTTGATTCAACTTTCTTATCTTTACTATCCTCTTTGTGGATTGAATAAGTAATGATTACCGGAGTCCCTTCTTCTGGTAAAATCTCACCATTTCCTGAAAACGCTACTTCCCCTCTTTTTTCAACGGCCCCGTAGGTATAAGTAGCATTTGAAATAAGTCCGACTGGGCATGAATCTAAACAAGTGATACAACCTGTATGTTTATCATGGGCACGCCCTTTATTTCCACCAAAGCGGAATTCAAAGTCATTGCCATTAGAATCAATAATTGTTTCACTTAGGTTGTATTCTTTTTCAGCACCTTCCCAAGTTACTTTAATATCCATTAAATCCCCTGCAACATGCGTTTCTTCCGCATTTTCAGCCGTCATATTATCGCCTGGTTCTGCCCCGATTTCTATTAAAGCTTCATAGAATTTATTTTGATTAGCAGTTGTTCCGAATACCGATTTTCCACCAAAATTACCATCATCGAAGACCACGGCATGACGGGTAGATGTTTCTAAGTATTTTCCATTTACGTAAGCATATATCGAAATGGTGCCTGCTTCCTTATCGACCACCATCGGGTTTTCCTCTGTCGGTAAATTTGCAGGAGCATCTTCCTTTGCAAGTGTTGGGACAGATAAAGATAAAACGGTAACGAAGGCAAAGACAAGTGTCATTAATTTTTTAATCATTTTGTTCATATTATTCATCCTTTCAAAATTAAACTTGCTGACTTTTTAGCTTTCGATCTTTCAACCAAAAGTAAATCATTAAAAGAGTCATGACTATCATCAAAATTAAAGTAATCATTTTAATTTGACCTATCTTCATATCTAAAAAAAACATATCGCGAACATTATAATAAAAAATATTAGGTGATTTAACAAGCATTAAAGTAACGACACTAATAAGTCCTAGGAAGTAAGTTATTGGTTTTATCTTGAACAAAAAACTTACCATGATAAATAGAACAAAAACTATCCAACACAAAACCCAAGTATGCACTCGCATTTCTAACCATACCCAATATGACATTAAAGCGCTTGCTAGAAGAGCAAAAATAAACCCTGAGCAAATTGCTATTAGTAAATTATGCCATTTGAACATCCAAAAACCTCCTTTGCTATTTAATCTTCCAATTTAACATTTAGCCAGCGCTGAAATAAATTCTTTCGTATTTGATCTGCCTTTTTAACAACAGGTGTATTGATTAAAGCTTTTTTTAAAGGTCTAGAGCTTGAGTAAGGACTGAAATCAAAATCTTCCGCTATTAAAGAACCCATTGAGAGACTATTAACAGAAACATTAAAAGAAGTCCATTGATCCTCAAATAATTCAGGATTTACTAAATAGACCGCTGCTAATGAATCCCAATTATAAAAGCCTTTAATACCATACTCATCTTCATTATCGACAAACCAAGGTTCTGCATAGTTTTGAATTAAATGAGCAATGGCCGATTGTTGGTTAGAAAAAGCTTCTTCATATTCTGATCGAGTAAATAAAAGATCTAAACAGTGATTAGCTGTTAAAATAGAAACATTTCTTCCCTTAGTTAAAACGGTAAAAGCAGCCTGCGGATCAATGGAAAAGTTCATTTCTCGCATTTCTTGCTTGTCAAAGATCAACGGCTGAGTAATCCCACCCATTAAGACAAGTTGTTTAACTTTTTTGAAGAAATTACTGTCTCTTAGATAGGCCCCTTGCAAGTTGGTCATTGAACCGACTGCAATAATGATTAACTCATCTTTATATTTATTAGCCAAATCTACCAATAGCTGGCTTGCTGGTGTTAAATAATCAGCTGTTTCACTTGCACCTTTTGCATAAGGAATTGAATGAAGGCCAAGTTTGCTTATTAATTGACGGGTCGATTGGTCTACTTGCTCAATGGTCGAATTCCCAAATGTCGAAGTGATACCCACTATAGCGACTTCTGGACTCCCTAATAAATACATCAGCGCCAAACCATCATCAATGTCGCGATGGGGTGTGAAAAAAGTATTATCAAAATCAATTAAAACTTTCATTATCCCTTATTCCTCCTCATCTACTTCAAGCTTTTGGGCTACTTCTGGATTTTTCTTCTTAATAAATTTCCCTAAAAAGGCTGTGCCGAATACTAGTAAAGCCACTAATATTATTGATAGTGAAAAAGAGGCATCACTAGGTTCTAAAGCCTTATCGCCAACATTTACAAAAATAAATGTCCCCGGCAAAATGCATATGAGAGAAATCCAAAGATAGTCCCAGAATGAGATATCCGTTAAGCCAAAAGCATAGTTTTCAACATTATAGGGAATTACAGGCATAATCCGAGCCAATGCAAGAACTAACTTTAAATGTTGGTTATCGGTGGTCAATATCCCTTTGGAACTAGGATATCTTTTAAATAAAAATTTTTGTGCCGGTTGCCTAAATAAATAGCGCGAAATTAAAAACATGAAAGTTAGATTCAAAGCCGCACCTATAAAAGTCAAGATGGAGCCTAACCATAATCCAAATCCCATTCCTCCAGCAAAAGCTAGGAAAGGAACAGGGAAAAACCCCATCGGTAAGAAAACCCAAAGTAATACATAAATCCATTTTGCAGAAGACCCTGATTGTAAGATTATTTCTCGTACACGCTCGGTTGAAAAATTTAAGGTCAGCCAGATAGTTAAAGCTACTAAAGCAATCACTAAGCAAACCTTAAACCATTTACTTAGCTGCTTTTTTTGCATGGCGTTCATTATAAATCGATTTAACAATATAAATGACAATTGTTACAGCAAATAGTGACATTAATCCAATAAATAATTGTTTACCGCCACCACCGAAGTTTTGTCCAATATAAGAATAAACAAGAGTAGCCGGCAATTGACCGATTCCGGTTGCTAAAAAGAATGGCCAGAATTTCATAGAAGTTAAACCAGCTGCATAAGAGACTAGGTCAAAACTAACAAATGGTAATAAACGGCAAACTACAATGGTGTACTTTCCATATTTTTCAAAAAACACATCTAAAGATTTTAAGGCTGTTTTACTGGTAATCTTGGCAACTGCGTCGCGTCCCAAAATTTTAGCAATGTAAAAGCATAAGGTCGCTCCAGCCATTGAAGATGTCCAAGACAATACCGCTCCCCAAAACCATCCAAAAATGGCAGCATTAGATAGAGTGATTAAGAAAGCAGGAATGGGTGAAAGAATCGATTGCAAAATCATCAAGAAAAAGGAAACACCAGCAGCAACATTTCCGTAAGAACGAATATAAGCAATTGTCTCTTCTAAATTAACTGCTTTCATGGCTGAAATAGACTCGTTAATAAATGACTGCACCGAGGGAATAAAGAGATAAGATAAAAGTGATAATACAAGTACAACAATCACTGCCAATTTATTTTTTTTCATAAGAACCTCCTAAATATTAAACTCCACCACCATCAAAATTTTACATTTTTATAACAATTCCTCGATTTGCTCTAGTAATTGCTTTTCATTGATTAGGCCAATATGATGGTATACTACCTCTCCTTCTTCATTTATAAAAATAGTAGCGGGCAAAAAGGTAGCTTGTAGGGACATCATGGTTGAAAAGTTAACATCATAGAATACAGGAAGAGTCAAATTAAGGTCTTCTAAATATTCGTTCACTGCTTCTTTAGTTTCGCCAGGTTGCGAATTAGTGGCATTGATCATATAAAAATCAATATCTTCTTGGTAATCTTCCCAAGCCGTTTGAAAATAAGGCATTTCTTTTTTGCATGGTGGACACCAAGTTGCCCAAACATTAACAACCATAGGTCGACCAAAATTTTCAGATAAAGTCATTGATTTATCTACTTGATCTTTAATCCTTACACTATCTACATTAAGATGACCATATCGATCTTGTTTTTCTTCATTTGTGCTATTAAGCTGACTACTTTCTTCCCTTGAAGTTTGAAGAGATACTTCTTTTCCTTCAATAACCTCTTCGCTTGTTTTGTTAAATGTTAAATCGATCTCATTGACAGTTTCCTGAATTGTTTCTTTTTTATCGATAGATAAACTTTGATCTTGAACTTTGTTATAAATAAAGCCCCCCAGACCTATAATAACGATTAAAAGCAAACCATACGTTAATAACTTTTTCATTGTATTCCTCCTAGACTAGTTGTAGTAAAAGCGTTTCTAAGATGCCTGATATTGTTAATAAACCGAAAAGGATTAAAAACCAGCCTGAAGATAGATTGACTAAGTGATAATGTTCCTTGATAAATGTAAGGACTTTTTTACTTTCATCTACCAATAATGCAGACAGAATGAAAGGAATACCTAAACCTAAACAATAGCTAATTATAAGCAAAAATGAAGTCCAGCTAGTAGCGACACTGGCTATATAAGTTAATGCAGAAGCCAAAAATGTTCCAACACATGGCGACCAAGAAATGGCAAAGACTAGACCAAATAAATAAGGATTGGCCACATAGGAACCTCGCGAATGAGGCCTTAACTTAGTCATTAGCTTTTGACCATTAAGATAATCGACACCCATAATAATCATAATGCTTCCTGCGATAAAGTTAACGACTTGTCGGTGCATCATAAAAAAGGATCCTACAGTGGACACAAAAAGACTTAATAAGATAAATATCGTAGAAAATCCTAACATAAATAAAATTGCTTTAATGAGGGTTTGTTTAGTAGAGCTCTCCCCTTCACTGCCTGCAAAGAATGCAATATAAAGTGGAAGCATTGGCAGTAAGCAAGGAGAGACAAAAGTCATTAATCCCTCGATAAATAATAATAGATAGTCCATATTTTTAAGCTCCTTTCTCACAAAGATTATCATGCCATTGGAGTCATTCAACTAAAAGTAATCACGCTAGTATAAATAAATTAATTATTTGAAAGTAAGCCGCTATTCGCATTATGTGATTGAATAATTAAGCTTTTTTAAAAGGTCTTATCTCCTCTGCCCCACCTGATACAGCAAAATCTAAGAATTGATCCATAACTTGCCAATGCTTAATAGAATCATTCGCCTCTCCAAAAGTTAAACCTAAAGGAAAATCAATGGTAAACATTCTAGGTGGTCTCGATTTGGCTGCCACTTTAGGTAAGTGCATAATTGAAGCGGTACGGATCCCTTGCTTTTCTACTTCTCTTTGGATTAGCCCAACGGACTGATGGCAAATATATCAGCCAGGAGAAAGGAGTACCAAATCTACTTGATCTTCAACTAACTGACGGGCAATCGCAGGTGCTGTTTCATCAATTAGTAAATTTACTTTTGGTATATAACCCATTAGGCCATAATGGCGCGGTGCAACAGAGCCGATTTTGCCCTTTGTTGCCATCTCTTGAAGCATCTGTATGGGAAAGACACAGTTTAAATCTTCATCTGCCGGTCCATGATCATAATGATCATGAGTAATCATAATATTTTCCACCCGACTATCCCCAGGAATCATTCGGAAAGTATGATCTCCCTTAATATTAAAAGGGGCATCGCTTTTCAAATGGGTTCCTGCTGTTGTGATAAATGCTACCCTACACTCTGAAAGAGGTTTAGTTAATTCAACATTAGAGGGGGCTTCATCGATGGTAACCACCATTCTTTTGGCTATGGCTGCAATGATATTTTCTTTAATACTTCTCTTTTTCATTCGAATCCCCTTCTACGAATAATAGACTTGAGTGATTGCTTTCATTGAGTAACCCTTACGAAATAGATACTGGCAATATTGCATCTTAAGAAGTGTTCTAAAGACACCTTTTTCTTTAAAACGACGGTCCGAGGTATAAATGAACTGATCTGCTACAACTAATTCTTCACCCTTAGCCTTGTTTCGTAAAAATAAATCATAGTCTTCCATTAAAGATAAAGCATGAAAACCTCCTAGTTCCCAATAGTAATCTTTTGTCATAAAAATCCCTTGATCACCGAAAGCTATCTGTCGATGTTTAAGTCGCCAATTTGATCCATAAGCAATCGCTCTTAGCCATAAATTATCTGTTTGAAAGTCTAATGGAAAAGCTCCAATCTTTCCTTTCAGCAGACTACTCAGGATGACCTTTTTTGGAGAACGTTTAAAGTAGCTATCTGCATGTAAGAATAAAAGATAGTCTCCTTTGGCCTTTTTAGCCCCTACAGCTAATTGACTACCACGACCCTTTGGACCATTCAGGACTTTATATTGATTTTCGCTAATAAATTCTTGAGTTCCATCTTCACTACCACCATCTACAAACAGAATTTCAATTTCTTCGTCCTTTAAATGCTGTAGATGCTTTAAAGTTTGAGGTAAAATTTTTCTTTCGTTATAAACTGGAATAATCACACTGATCAAATAATTCATAAGGTAATATCCTCCAACTTTTCAATATAAGCTTTAATTTCTTGTAAGAAAACAGGGCTAATAAAGCGGGAGATGGTTTCAAAAGAGTGGTCATTTGACTTAACTTTTTGTGCTTCTAAATATTGAACATAAGCCATCGAACACCAAGTGACTCCTCTTAAACAAGTAAAATGAAGATATTGTTTAAGCTTATCTTTATTAATTTTCACCTGGGAGGACTTATCATACTCTTTAATGAAAGCGGAGATTTGCTCATATGAAAGTAAGTGGTCTGTTTTCCATAATGTGGTTGTGGGAGCTAGAAAATGAGCGATATCTTGTTCCCTCTCACCAACCAAAGGCTTCTCCCAGTCAATTAAATAGGAATCACCTTTAGAATTAATCAAAAAATTGTGTGAATTAAGTTCTGTATTAATAACGCAAGGATTGCTTAATTTATTATTGAACGAATATTTTTTCAGACCTGCCATCAATGCATCGATTAGATCAATAACCTCAAGATCTCTGCCCTTCCATTTTTGATAATGACTATACATGTCAACAAATTCCTGATACATCAGTTGGAAGGGATTATTAGCCTTAATAAGATGAGGAATGGTCTGGCTATCTACACTATGGATTCTAGCCAAAATATTAGCAGCTTTGGATAAGTCCTTTTGATAGTCTAAGGGATGACCGGGGAGGTATTCTTCAATTAAATAACCCTTACCTAACAACTTAGTATGAGGCTGGCATTGATATACCTTCGGCACAACCCCTGAAGAAGCCAAACCCTTCAGTGCTAAGTATTCATATTCAATTTGATTGTCTAAATTCATTTGCGAACCTAAAGCAATCCTAAAAATCTTTCTGCCCTTATCAATTAGAAAGTTGGCATTATATTCCCCCTGATTAAAATAAACTGCATCTGGATCTCCTGATAGATAACGCACCACATCTTCCCGCGTGTCTAGGTCACGAATGGTTTCTGTCAACGCATAGGAAAGTTTTGCTGCAGAAACTTTATTGATCGTCCTTTGGCATACTTCATCGTGTGAATAATTCTCTAAATCAAAAAGAGACTTAGAGAACAAACGGCTGGCTATAATGCCATAACCTCCATCTAAGGTAGGAGCTAAAACAACATCTTCAGTGTCTAGCATGTCAATCATTTGCTCAACCAAAGATTGCTTGATGTCAACTAGATCACAGCCTAATAAAAGAACTTTATCATAGCCACGGTTAAAAATTTGCTGCATGGCTCGCGACATTCGTTCTCCTAAATGAGCTGTTTCAAGCTGGCCGAATATCTTATCACTATCAATAGCTAAGTATTTTTGAATGGCTAATTTTTGATCAGCAGGTGCTACAAAAAGAAAGATGTCTGCATCCACCTTACAAATTTCTTTGTAAGTTTGTTGTAAAAGGTGAATCGATAGATGGTGAATATCTTCCTTAGGTAAAAACCCTTGTAATCTAGTTTTGTTATATCCAATTAAAGGTAATTTGACAAAATAAATAATTGCAGTCGACATTATATGGCTCCTATCTTAATTTCGCATTCTTTAGTCTGAGGATGGAATAAAAAAATTAATAAACAACCTATCAAATTTCCAACTCCTAAAAGTGGTAATCCTACTAGGAAATACGGATACATAATTAAAAGACTTTTATCTGTAAAAAAGCTCATAATAATTAGTTCAGACAGAGAAACGATCAACAGTATCGCCCAATGTGTTTTCCAAGAAAATTGATAACAAAATTGAATCCAGCTTTTAGTTTTAAATAGAGCAATAATAGCAATTAAAATAATGAAAATAGCTACAACATACCAAATCCAATGATAGTTTTCAGCAAACCAAAACTGATTAAATTGAAATTCTCGATAATACACATGGCGATAGAGTCCTATCCGCTTACTAGCATATTCATTCACAAAAAAACCACCTGTGACTATTAATATTTCAATCGCCCAATATATTTTACTTAACATTTTGGACCTCCTCTTATAACCTTGCTCATTATAGCATACAGCTACTTTTTTTTGAATGAATGTTTTATTGATATTACTAATAAATAGCCCGTATTTATTTAATAAGTCTATTTGTGATTAGATGACCATTTTAATAAAATAAAGACATCAAAATAAAGGAGTGGGTATAATGCAAAAAACACTTTTAAAATCTTTAAAACTTATTGTCACTTTTGTAGCAGTTTTTGCTTTGGGTCTTTCGAACGTTTACGCCCAAGCTGAGATAATGACAGGCGAAGAACTTGAAAAAATCCAACTAGATAAAAAGAAAAAGGAAAAATATTTGGTAATTGATGTCCGACCTGAAGAAGACTATGCAGAAGGACATCTTTCACATGCCATTAATATCCCTTTAGATCAATTAGAAGAACAATTAGAACGATTAGAAGACTACCAAAAGATGCCAATTATTGTTTATTGCAACACAGGTAATAAGTCTGCAGAAGCTGCTAATCTTTTAATCGATAATGGCTTTGAAGATGTTAAAGATGCTGTAGGGGTTAAAGACTTTGAATATACTTTAGTGACTTATGAATCTATCTTGCCAGATACCTTCATTGAAGCAGCCGAAGCAGGCGAAACCATTTTCATTGATGCACGTGATCTTAAAGACTTTGAAAAAGCAAGTGTAGAAGGAGCCATTCATGCTTCAGTTGATAAGCCAGAAACTGTTTTAGAACAATTACCTGAAGACAAAGAAGTTGAAATTATTACTTTCTGTTATTCTGGTAATAAATCCGCTCAAATAGCTAACTTCTTAACCGAAAAGGGCTATACTAATGTCAAGAATTCTCTAGATGGTACAAAAGAAAATAAAAAAATTCCAATTATTGAAAAAGCTTCATAAACGATTGTAAGCAAAAAGCCCAACTTATAATTGGGCTTTTTCTATTTAAATCTATCATTCAAAACTAATAATATCTGCATGATTAACATAAAGCCAATATTTTTCGCCTACTTTATAATCTTTTAATGACTGGTGCAAGACATTGACACTCCATTGTTCACTTGAATTGATTAATTGAAATTTTAAATCTACATACTCTGGGTATTCAAAAAAATGGGTTAGTTTAGCAGGGAAAATGAGACTGGAAGAGGAAAATAAACGTTCTGTCTTAACTTCCACACGAATTGGTCTGACAAAAATTTCTTTGCCAATATAGTCTTTTAATTTAACATTAAAATCCATCTCTAACCAGTCTTTTCTACTTTCTTCAATAACTTTTAAACGGTTCAACACTCCAAAGAAACTACCCACATATTCATTTTTAGGATGATCAAAGACATTTTTAGGATAATCCACTTGCACTAAATTACCCTCATGCAGAAAAGCGATACGATCAGCAAATTGTACCGCTTCTCGCTTATCATGTGTCACTAAGATGGTTACCAGCCCTTTTTTAACATGTAAGTTATGTACTAACTGGCCCATCTCCCTTCTAAGAGGCTCATCGAGTCCGGAAAAAGGCTCATCCAACAAAAGAACCTGAGGTTCATTGGCTAAGGCTCTTGCGAGTGCTACCCTTTGTTGTTGACCACCTGATAGTTTATGGATGGAAGAAGCTTGTAAACCAGGTAAATGCACATCATTCAATAAAGATGCTACCCGCTCATCGATCTCTTTAGCTTTCATTTTCTTTAACCTCATAGGAAAAGCAATATTTTCTTTAACGTTATAATGCGGAAAAAGTCTTAAATCTTGAAAAACCACCGAAACTGGACGGGAATGACTTGGTTCTTTCATAATAGAAGTTTGATTAAGTAAAATATCTCCCTCAGCATTTTCAATTAGTCCAGCTAGTGTTTTCAAAAAAGTAGTTTTTCCAGATCCAGAAGGCCCAAGTAAAGCTAAATACTCTCCTTTTTTAACTTCAAGATTAAGATCTTTTAAGACTTTGTTATGACCCAAACTCACTGATATATTTCTAATGATTAAAGACACGGTTCACCTCCTAATAATAGTCGAATTTTTCATATTTACTTTGATATAAATTGGAAAGCCAAGAGAGTAGTCCCATAACTAAAAAGCTAATAATTAAAAAGAACAAAGCGTATATGCTAGCAATTGTACGATCGTTTCTTTGTAAATAAGGAAAAATAATTACTGATAGGGTTTGAATCTTCCCCCCACCTATCATTAAAGTCAGGAAATACTGACTAAAAGAAACAATGAATGACGTAGCCAAACTGGTCGCAAGAACAGGGAGCAGCAGTGGAAAAGTTATTTTCCAGAATGCTTTCAACTTATTTGCTCCTAATACCCATGCTTGCTCTTCTAAATGAAGGCCAACCGCATGGTAGGCATCAATCACTAAGTATGAAGCATAGGGTAAGGAATAAATCAAATGGGCTAATATCACGCCCCAAAGCTTATTAGCCCAGCCCCATTCAAACATTTTTTGATGAATACCTGTAGCAAAAACAATCACAGGAATTAGAAAAGGTAGGGCGATAGTCAACTGAATAAAATTCTTAAAGAAGCCTTTAGCCATTACCGTCGCTCTAGCAGTCATTAAGGCAATCAAAGATGACAGCATGGCTACACATGACGAAATAAATACTGAAGATAGTATAAGTGTTAGTAATTGATTAGGTTGCCGTACCAGATTTTCAAACCCTCTTAGGGACAAATTGTGCGGGATCAAATGAGGCCATGGCCAGCGAGCAGTAAATGCCCAGATTAATAAAATACTAATTGGCAAAAAAATAACTATAAATATTAAGAAATGAATAGTCTTACGATACATCTCGACCCACCTTTTCTTCACTGAATAGTTGTTTCTTTAGTTGTGGATAAAATGCTATCAGATAAATTACTACAACGGCCATCAAACTAATGAGTATTAAAATTCCATTATATGCCATTGCCAAAGGACGTTGGCTTAAATCAGGATGCATATATGCTTGATAAGCTGCAATTGGTAATGCCTTAGGTAAAGTTGGTCCTAATAAAGCTGCTAGCTCGTAGGAACCAAAAGCGTACATAAATATAATGAAAAAGGCAGCTAAGATTGTGTTTTTTGATAAGGGTAGCACAATCTTAATAAAACTTTGTAAGCGACTGGCTCCAAGCGTCTGTGCAGCTTCGCCAAGTTTATTATTGATTGAACTTATTATAGGATAACAATAAAATAAAACAAAAGGAATTTCTTTCCACATAAAAGAAAAAATAATGCCCCAACCATTTGGTTGAAACATTAATGCATCAAACCAAGCTTGGGCATTTGAAATTCCCATTGCAAATAAAATTCGTGCAAATATTCCGGTTCGTCCAAACAGTTGTAAAGTAAACAGTGCGACCACTAAATGAGGAACAATTATAGGAATTTTTACTAGCGTCTGTTGCCATCTACTTAATTTTTCTTGAACAAGCCAAAAGTAAGCCCAAGCTAGACCCATAATCGTTGAAAGAAAAGCTGAATAAAAAGCAATTTTCAATGAAAAAAACACTGATTGCTTAAATTGTTTATCATTTAATAAATCTTGATAGTAAGTCAGACTGAACTCATTTAAATTTAAAGAAGGAATGTATCCAAAAGACTGCACTATTCCAATCATTACACCTAACAGTAAAAACAAACTTAAAATGAACTGAGGCATAAATAAGAGAACTGCATAAAAACGCTTCTTCTTCGTAAGCTCCATTTTATTTTCCTGCCACTTCATCTAGCCAAATTTCTTCGATCAAAGGCACTAATTGTGCGGGCATTTCTGGCAGTCGCTTAGATAAAAGTTGTTCTTGTGGTATTATCCCCTCGCCAATTTCTACTTCCTCAAAGTCTGCTTTTAATTGATCATTTAATTTATCATTATCGATTACCGGAATTAGACCGAGGTGTTCGTATTTTGATAATTGCATTTCTGGCGATAGCATTTCATTTATTGCTACCATAGCGGCTGCTTTGTGTGATGCATTTTTACCAATTGCTATAAAGTTAGTATTACCTATTGTGCCCTTTTCAAAAACAAATGATTGGGCAGTCGATGGATACATTCCCTGTTCAATTGATCGAGCAATTTCATAAGCGTTATAGTTGATATGAAAAGCAACTTCTCCATCCATAAATAAATTGTTTAAGGCAGGACCATCGCTTGGATAAGTTTTCCCCTCACTCCATAAATAAGGAGCCAATTCATTTAAGTAATCCAAAGCCGGTTGAATGAGAACTTTCAGCTCTTCTTTATCTGTTTCCATCTTTTGAAATTCTTGATAATCAACAAATTCATAGATAATATTCCGAACAAAAGCGGAACCGGTAAAATCTGGCAATGCCGGATAAGTAAAGCTTCCAGGATTTTCTTTTACATATGCTAACAAGGATTCAGCATCTGTAGGAGTTTCTTTAGTTACTTCTGAATCTTTAATTAAAACAAGCTGAGATTTTGAGTAAGGAGCTTCAAAACCTTCAATTGGATAGCCAAAATCCTGATTGTTTTCTATATCTTCTATATCTATAAATTCTTGATAATTTGGTAAAATTTCTGTGAATGGACCATATAAGAGTTCATTTTCTCGAGCAGATTTAAAATTCTCGCCATTGATCCAAATCATATCCATTTCACTTTCGCTAGTTTGAGCTTGCTTCTCACTCACTAATTGACTCAAAATTTGATCGATATCCATCGGAATACGGTTTAACGTAATATCATATTTTTCTTTAAGTCTTGGTCCATATACTTCATCTAACCACTGGTTAAGCTTTTCATCGCCGCCCCATCCATAAAAATTAACTTCACTTCCTTTTGCTTGCTCTACTATTTCTTCAAAAGATAAGTTGTTTAATGGGCTTCCCTCATTGGCAAAAACATATGTAGTATTGACTATTAAACTGGTTATAACAGCTAAACTTAATAATTTTAGAATTTTTTTCATTAATATTCTCCTTAATAAAAAGCATGCTCGTCGTCAATGGCGAGCACGCTTCCTTGTATTTTTGAAGATGCTTTCTAATTGGTTTCTTTTCCTTCTTCTAAATCTCCAACTGTTTTATATTTTACCGAATCTGATTGAGGATCACCAATTTGAACTTCCAAATCATCATTCATTTGCCATTCATTCCATCCACCATCAAACATGGTAACATCTAAACCCCGCTCATACATCAACAAGAATGGAAGGCTAGATCTCCAACCAGTTCCACAATAAAAGGTTAAATCATTTTCAACATCAAAACCTTCTTCTTGCCAAAAAGCCAAAATCTCATCGAAGCTTTTATTTGTACCGTCTTCATTTTTAAAATCTTCCATTCCTGAACTATTAGCTTCTCCAGAGCCCCTCAATAATGGACGTCCCCAAACTGCTCCTTTAGGTTCTCCCGCTTTAGGAATATAAGAGTATCCTGATTCTATACCTAACCATTCATTTTCAGAACGTAGAGAGACTAAGCGAAAGTTGTCATTATTAGCTAAAGCATCCACAGTATCATCTAAAGATATAAGATATTCAGAATGAGCAGGCACTTCGACTCCAAATTCTTTAACAGCTGCAGGGACCACTTCACCTTCTTCTATTTCGTAACCTGCTGCTTCCCAAATAGCTAAGCCGCCATCTAGAATTTTAACGGATTCAACTCCTGTGTACAATGCAGCATAAGCTACACGGTCTACACCTGTATCAGGTCCATATAAAATCAACGTCATATCTTTATCAATCCCATATTTTAATAAAGATTCTTCAATTTCTTCGGCAGATCGCAAATTCCATACAGGACCCTCTTCAACCGAATCCGTATTAATATGAATCGCTCCAGGCAAGTGTTTTCTCAAATAATCTGGACTTGCATCGGCTTCGCCCCAAGTGACTTCCGCCAATACATATTTTTCAATGTCTGAATTACCATCTAAGACCTTTTTAATCCATTCTGCATCAACATAAACTTGTTTGTCCGGATCGACAGGGTATTGCTCCTCACTTGAAGCTTCGGTAGTGTTTTCTTCAACTTCATCTTCAGCATTAATTCTAGCAAATGGTTGCATAAGCCCAACAAATAATACAGTCAACATCAACCATGAAAACATTTTTTTCATAAGACACCTCCTTATATATATATTTTTACTGGCTAATCATATCACTTCAAATATGCACCGACAAGCTTTGTTAGAACAGCCTTGAGCATTTATCAGAATAACTGATGAAAGCGATATCAATTCAAATTAACCATGAAGGCCCTTATCTATTAAGATATAATGGGAATGATAATATAAATTTTAAAGAGGAGAAGATCTTATGATTTATTTAGATAATGCAGCCACTTCCCTAAATAAACCTCAAGTAGTCATTGATGCGGTCATTGACGCCATTCAGCATTCTGGCAATGCTGGCAGAGGTTCTTCGGATTCAGCCATGCAAGCTTCTCGAAGCATTTTTCAAGCCCGTCAATCTTTGAATCAATTGATTAACGGCAAAGACCCTCGGCAAATAATTTTCACTCATAACGCTACAGATAGTTTAAATACAGTTATTAAAGGATTATTTAAGAAAGGTGACCATGTTATTACGACTGTCATGGAACATAATTCCGTTCTAAGACCTCTCTATGAACTAGAAGAAAATGGTCTTGAACTGACTATTTTAGGCATCAATTCGAAAGGAATTATTGATCCGGCAACAGTAAATAATACCATTCAAAGCAACACCAAAGGAATGGTCATCACTCATGCTTCCAATGTTACTGGTGACATTAATCCGATCAAGGAAATCACTCAAATTCTACACCAACACAATCTTTTAGGTATTGTAGATGCCTCACAGACAATTGGCTGTATACCTATCGACGTAGAAGCTTTGGACATAGATGTTCTTTGTTTTACAGGACATAAAAGTCTTTTAGGTCCGCAAGGAACTGGTGGTATATATGTTCACCCAGATGTAGAGATTCATCCACTAAAATCAGGTGGAACAGGCATTGATACCTTTAGTCATCATCAACCTCTTGATTACCCCTCACGCTTAGAAGCCGGAACTTTAAATAGTCATGGAATTGCTGGTCTTGCAGCAGGTGTAAATTATTTAATTGATTATGGAGTGAATAAAGTAAGAGATTATGAAAGGAATCTCTTAAACATCTTTTATAAGGAACTTCAATCCATTCCCCAAATAAAATTTTATGGTCATTTTAATCCTACTGTAGACCGCTGTGGAATTCTTTCAATTAATCTAGGCGATTTTGACTCGGCCATCGTAGTTGAAGAACTAATTGACCGAGCTGAAATTATAACACGAGGTGGTGGTCACTGTGCTCCTTTAATGCATGAAGCATTAGGAACCAAGGAACAAGGAGTTGTGCGATTCTCACTATCGCATTATACGAAAAAAGAAGACCTCATGGTCGCCGTTGAATGTCTTAAAGACATTCAAAAAGATCTATCTGAGTAATTTTAAACGATTCGACAATTATTTATTATTTTTTCTAATAAATACCTCTCTCACCTTAAAATCAAAAATAAATATTAAATCGATATCAGAAAGTAGTGACTTTTGTGGAATTAAAACAAATCCAAACCTTTATAACAATAGTAGAATGGGGTAGTTTTTCAGAAGCTGCTAACCAACTCTACCTCTCTCAACCAACTGTCTCTTTGCACATTAAACAATTGGAAAATGAATTAGGCATCGAATTAATTTCACGCACAACTAAAAGCCATGAATTAACTACCCAAGGACAGGAATTTTATAAGTACGCACAATCCTTATTAAAAATGTCACGTAACATTGAAACCACCTTTTCTCAAAGAAACAACCATGAAATCACAATCGGTGCCTCATCCATTGCTGCTTCTTATCTTCTTCCGTTAGCTCTTTCGGAATTTGCCAAAGATAATAAAGAGATGCGGGTCTCCCTTCACCAAAGTGATACCATTGATATTATTAATGATATTGCCCTAGGGTCTTTAAATATTGGTATTGTTGGCTCTCAATCGATGAATAGTAACTTGACTTTTGAGAAGCTCTTTTCGGATAAATTAGTCATTGTTACCCCTTATAATCAAGAATTCATACAATATAAAGAAACAGCTTATCCAATTAAGAAGATCTTAGAAAAACCTTTCATTACTCGCGAGGAAGGTTCAGGAACACTTAAAGAATCAGCATTGATACTGAGAGAGTTGGATATCGATCCACTCAAACTGAATAAAGTTTTTGAAGTAAATAATAATGAAACGATAAAACAATTTATTAAGTTGGGGGTTGGGATTTCCATTCTATCAGAGCTAGCTGTTCAGCCTGATGTGAAACATAAAGAAGTTTTAACCTTCGATATTGAAGGAGTGAATTCTATACGAAACTTTTACTTGGTTTATCGTAAAAATACACACCTTCCTGAATCCGTTAAAAACTTTATCAATTATATTCGTAACTATCAATTATCGGTTGAACCTTTTCAGTCCGATCAATCAATTAATTAAGACTTAAGTCTGTCTGATTTTGGTTAATTTTCATCTATGATTGTCATATCATCAACATATGTTAAAATGTTTTTGAGGAGTGTGACCCGATGGATGAAAAAAGACAAATTTTAACCCGAAAATGGATGCATTTCCTCAATATTTTGGGACTCATAGTTACTTTCATATTAGTTATGTGGGGAATTCAAGCAGGTGTTTTTACCGACGAGAGAAAAATGCTAGTAATGATTAAAGGTTTTGGCTTTTGGGCGCCCTTGATTTTTATTATCATTCAGATAGCCCAAACCATTATTCCAGTTATGCCGGGAGCGATTACTATTCCCATCGGAATCTTAGCCTTTGGTCCCTTTTGGGGTTTCGTCCTCAATTTGTTACCCATCTATCTCGGATCTTGGGTCAACTTTTGGATTGGTAGAAGATATGGAAAACCTACTGTCCGAGCCATACTCGGCGATAAGTCTTATGGTAAAATGATCAGACTTTACGAAAGAAAAAACATGGGAAATTGGCTTTTTACTTTTTTAATGTTTTTTCCCTTCTCGCCAGCTGATATTCTCTGTTATGGAGCTGGAATCACTACTATGACTCGCAAGTACTTCATTTTATCCTTGCTATTTGGCAAACCTGTTTCCTTAGCTTGTTATGGTTTTGGAACAACTTATATTTTACATTGGTTAACATCATTCTTTTAAAAAAGAGGCTATCACTATATAGTTGATAACCTCTTTTTATGTTTTAAGCTTTGTTAATTTCCCACACTCGGTTAATTATTTTTAAATTAGAACCACTACTTGCCTTTTCTTTTTCAATTAAAAATGGTCTTTTAATTAGCATACCGTTTTTACTCATTAGCTTTAAAACTTCTTCAGAAGACATACTATCTAAACGGTCTTTTAATTTCATATCTCGGTAGACCTGTCCAGAAGTATTTAGCATTTTGCGAATATTGCCATCTGTCGATTGATAAGCCACTTTTAATTCCGAAAGAGAGGGGGGATTGTCGCGAATATCTTCTATCTCAGTCAATTCCAAACCATTTTCCTGCAAATACTTCATAATCTTGCGACAAGTTGAACATTGCTTTAAACCATATACTTTAATCATCATTTTCCCTCCGTCATTCATTAAAGAATACATAGCATAATTAGCTCACAGTATTATAAAATTGACTCTAATTTTTATCTCGTCCAAAAAATCGCCTTCCAATTTTGAAGACGAGTTCTTTTATTATTCATCGTAAAAACGGCGATTTTTATTATTAGGATTATAAAAAGTAAATCCTTGTCCAATAACTTCTTGAACATCACTAACTGTAACAAAAGCATTTGGATCAATTGAAGCAATATGTCGCTCTATTTTCACCACTTGCTGTTTAGATACAACAATATATAACACTTCTTTTTCCTTATGGGTGTAATAACCATAAGCTCTGAAAACAGTGATCCCTCTTGCAATTTCTTCGGTAATCATCTGACAAACTTGTTCTGGTTCTTTAGTAATAATTAACATTGCCTTCCGACGACTAAAGCCATCCGTAACAAATTCTAAGGCAGCTGAGGTTAAAAATTTCATAAAAATAGTAACAATAGTGTTTTCAGCACCTATAACAAACCCAGAAGCTAAGACAATTGACATGTTTAATAAAAAGGTAGCTGTGGCAAAATTAATCCCAAGGTATTTCTTTAAAATCATGGCGATAATATCTGTTCCAGCCGAAGAACCATGTCCTTTAAGAATTAATCCTAAACCAATACCCATTACAACTCCGCCTGCCATTGCCGAAATTAGCCGGTTTTCTGAAATAAAAACAGGTGGAAAGACAGTGTTTAAAGCCCAGGAGGTTACAATCATGGCATAAATTGTAAAAATTAATGTACGTTTTTCAAGAAATCGATAACCAATCAATAGAATAAAAGAATTTATAATGAGGTTTGTGGTCCCAGTAGGAATATCCTTGATATATTTTAAGATAATCGCGATACCTGCCACTCCACCATTACCAAAATGATTGGGGATTACAAAACTGTTTACCCCAGCAGCATAGACGAGACAGCCTAAAGTAACCATAAAGATGGAATAGGCAAGTGCCCATGGTTTCACCTGTAGCTGAAGTTTTGAAATTGACGGTTTCATTTATTCGCTCCTAATTTTATATTTCATTATCTATTATAGCGTTTATTCGATTTAAAAAACAGAACCTTCAGATGACTTTTTAATTAAATTTCTGTGGATAAAACCTCAGTCATTTCTCATCTTTTTTATAAATTACTCCACCGTTACCGATTTAGCTAAATTACGTGGTTTATCTACATCAAGCCCCCGTTCAACTGTTGCTAAATAGGCAATCATTTGGCAAGCAACCACACTCACAATTGGAGTTAAGAGCGGATGCACAGATGGAAGAACAAAGTCTCCTTCACTTGCGTATGGTTCACTTGCTATTACAAACGTTTTGGCTCCGCGCGCTTTCACTTCTTCTAAACTAGACCGCGTAATGGAAGCTGTTACTGGGTCAGTTATTAATGCAGTAACAGGCGTTCCCTCTTCTATTAAAGCAATTGTTCCATGTTTTAATTCTCCTGAAGCAAAAGCTTCGGTGTGAATGTATGAGATTTCTTTTAGTTTAAGAGCTGCTTCCATGGCTACTAAATAATCCATATGACGCCCTAAATAGAAAGCATGCACTTTATCTGCAAGTCCATTTTTTACCCAAGAATTTAAAGCCTCTTTTTGAGTAAGGACCCTTTCAATGGCTTGAGAAACTAATGATAACTCATGTTTCATTGAGAAATCCTTTTGGCTTGCAAGAACATCTGCTAAAATCGCTAAGACTGTTAATTGAGCTGTATAAGCCTTTGTAGAAGCCACAGCAATTTCCGGTCCTGCATTCAATAAAAGTGTATAATCCGATTCTCTCGAGAGAGTAGATCCCTTGACATTAGTTATAGTTAAAGATGGATAGTTTAATTCATTGACTTTCACTAAAGCTTGTCGACTATCAGCTGTTTCGCCTGATTGAGAAATAAATATAAAGAAAGGTCTTTGACTTAATAGCGGCAAGTGATAAGAAAACTCTGATGAAAGATGAACTTCCACTGGTATTTTCGCCAAGTCTTCAATCATCACTTTACCTACTAAACCTGCATGATAAGAAGTCCCACAAGCTAAAATATAAAGACGATCCGCTTGCTTAATTTCAGATAAAAGGTCAGCTTCAATAGTAAATTCACTATCTTGATTCTGATAATAAAGAATATTTTTACGAACTACAGCAGCTTGCTCATCCATTTCTTTAAGCATATAGTGCGGATAAGTTCCTTTATCAAGATCACTAGCATCTAAGTCTGCAATATAAGAAGAACGGTCAATGACTTGACCCGATAAGTCCTCAATTAAAATGCCATCCGATTGAATCATCAATAATTCACCGTCGTGAATTTCAATATATTCACTGGTCAAATCAATCGTTGCCATTGCATCCGATGCAATTACATTGAAATCGTTTCCCATGCCCACTAATAATGGTGATTTTTTCTTAGCAGCATAAAGAGTTGTGGGGTCTTCTTTATCAATTAATCCAATAGCATAAGAGCCTTCTATCAATTGAAGCACCTTTTTTAATGCTTCTTTGGTAGATATTCCTTCTTGTGAGAAGTTAGCAATTAAAGCAACAATTACTTCTGTGTCTGTTTGTGACTTTAATGATACTTCACTTAAGTAAGTTTTCTTTAAGTCTAAATAGTTTTCAATCACACCATTATGGACTAAAGTAAAGCGATCAGAATTAGATTGATGGGGGTGAGCATTTTCTCTATTAGCAGAACCGTGGGTTGCCCACCGTGTGTGACCAATACCAATACTAGAGTTAAATTCTTGATTTATTGCCCTTTCAAGGTCGGCAATTCTACCTTTCTCTTTAAAAAGATGACCCCTACCTTCTTGATCTAAAAGATAAAGTCCGGCCGAATCATAACCACGGTATTCTAATTTTGCCAATCCATCAAGTATAATTCTTTGTACATTTCCTTCACCAATAAATCCAACAATTCCGCACATAAAATACGCCTCATTTCTTTCAATATTTTATGCTTTCGGTGCATAGAATAGACTCTGTCCAAGTTCTCGCGATCTTGTTTTAACTATTCTTAAAGACTGCACAGCCTTGAGTCATCCGCCGAAAATTCGATAAACTCATCCTCGTCACCTATTTCAATAGGTCTGGCGCTATCCAATTTTAGTCTCCTTTTATATTTTCTGAAAGCCTATTAAACTTACACTAAGCACGACTAAATGTCAAAAACTTCACACAAAAAAGCGTAAGGATTAAAAGGAATCTTCACGCTCTTTTGAATTATATTTATTTTGTTCTCTTTTTTAAACGTTTAATAACCGTCGTTGAATATGGAAGCAAATTAATCGATTTAATTTGATTAAGATATTCATTTTCTTCAAGATCAACAACATCATCGTAAACTAACATCGTATAATTGCCTAAAGGAACATTAAAGTGCGCATATTCTTCACCACCATTAAACATTAACAAGAGATCATAGCTTTTACCGGCATAACGAACCGCCATGATTTGGTCTGAAGCTTGAATTACTTCTGTCGAACAACGTAAGCTCTCATAGCTAGTTTGGCGTAGAAGAGGCTCTTCTTTTCTTAATTGAATTAAACCCTTTACGAATTCCACCGTTTTACAATGTTGAGTCATTAGAGACCAATCGATTTGATTAATAGCATCTGGTCGGTTATAAGAATCTCTGACTCCTTGCTTGCTTCTTAAAAATTCTTGACCAGCATGAATAAAGGGAATCCCTTGGGCTAGCAAGACTAAAGCCAATCCTAATTGCTGTTTTTTTATAATAATTTCCGGTAGATGATAAGGGTCAGCCATCATTAACCGATCATAGAGTGTATAATTATCGTGTGCTTCACAATATTGAATCACTTGCATGGGATTATTAAATTTTTCAGAATCATAGCGAGCTAGAAAATTATTAACTAGTGGTTCTTCCATGTACCAAGCACCATTAATAAACCCCCTTGCCTCAGGATTAAAATCATTCCCTTTTATAGCCTCTCGGATCCCATCATTAAATTGAGCTATTCTAGGCATTTTATAAGCATTATTTAAATTAGCTTTTTGATCTGGTGGAATGGGACTAGCCATATCCCAACCCTCACCTAAAATAATTATACTAGGGTCAATTGCATCAAGAGCTTCTCGAACAGCTTTTAAACTCTCAATATCATGCAAACCCATTAAATCAAAGCGAAATCCATCGATATGAAATTCACTTGCCCAGTATTGAACAGAGTCTACGATGAACTTTTGCATCATCACACGTTCAGATGCTGTATCATTTCCCACGCCACTGCCATTAGTTAACTGTCCAGATTGGTCATAGCGAAAATAATAGTGCGGGACTGTTAAGTGGAGAGGATGGTTTTCAACTTGGTAGACATGATTATAAACAACATCCATAATGACACGCATCCCTTTTTGATGAATAGCATGAATCATTTGTTTTAATTCTTTAATTCTAACAATAGGATCATAAGGATCTGTTGCGTAAGAGCCTTCTGGAATATTGTAGTTATAAGGATCGTAACCCCAATTATATTCATTTGGTTGCTCAAAGGTTTCATCGATAGAGTCAAAATCGAAAAGAGGTAAAAATTCTAAATGGGTCACTCCCAACTCACTTAGATAGTCTAACCCTGTGGAATCCCCTTCAGGATTTCGTGTGTCGGTTTGAGTCAATCCTAGATACTTTCCTCTATCAGTAATGCCAGATTCGCCTTGAATCGTTAAGTCGCGTACATTCACTTCATAAATAACCATAGCTTCGTCTCGAGGAAAA
Source organism: Facklamia sp. P13064 (assembly GCF_050409425.1). Classification (NCBI taxonomy): domain Bacteria; kingdom Bacillati; phylum Bacillota; class Bacilli; order Lactobacillales; family Aerococcaceae; genus Facklamia; species Facklamia sp. P13064. Next base: position 23,932 of record NZ_JBNUPM010000013.1, read on the forward strand.
GACGGCATCCTTTTCGACCAGCCTGCTGGATTGGTTTTTTTCAAATCAACTACGACTGATCTCCTACCATTAACTGTACATGCTCGAGCGTATGGATCGATTGTTTCCTTTTGGCTCCCGTCTTTGAAATCAATACGAAAGCGGTAGGTTGTTTGATGATGGTCCCCTGCTAATTCTATTTGGAATACAGGGCCTTGCTTAACCATGAGGTGTTCATCTTTAACTTGACCATAATAACCTTCAAAAACAATTAATTGGATGGAGCGAGCAGTTGGTGCCCATACTTTAAATACTGTTTTATCAGGTGAATAGATAGCTCCTAATGCACCTAAATATGCCATTTGATCTAATTCTTTAATCCTCTCTTTTGTATACATACCTTCACTCTCTCATCCTTTATTTTAAAAAAAAGCAATAGAATAACGATTTACTATCGCTTCTATTGCGTTTTACACAAAATCTCTCTCAGTGAATTCTACTATTAACTATTTATAACGTTTGCGATGTGACAATTGACAATAACGTTCATACCAAATATCGATAAAGGCCGGATTAAAAGGACCTTTTTTTTCCTCAATCCAACGGACCAGCTCTTGAATGTTATATTTCAAAATGCGATCAATTTCGACTGGATAATTATAACGTCGACTATGTACTTCATACTCATCTAAATCTAACAATCGCTTCTCACCATCTGGAAACATTTTTATATCAAGATCATAATCAATATATTTTAACGCTTCCTTGTCCATAACATATGGAGAGGCAAGATTACAATAATAAGTGACACCTCTTTTACGAATCATCGCTACAATATTAAACCAAAAATGTTGATGGTAATATACAATTGCAGCTTCTCGTGTCACCCATCGACGACCATCTGATTCGATCACTAAAGTATGATCATTGCACCCAATAATAGACTGCTCACTGGTCTTTAAAACCATCGTATCGCGCCATGTTCGATGCAAAGAACCATCGTGTTTATAACTTTTAACAGTAATGAATTCACCTTCTCTGGGCTGCTTCATCACTGAACCTACTTTCTATTGTGTAAATAATTAGCCATTCGGCTATCAACTTTTCCTTGAATATTATATCATACTCGCTTGTCTTTATGGGAGCAAATTTCATTTTATAAGAGAAAGCTTATTCTCTCCTTAAAATAAATTATTTCCTAAAATTCGAGATTTATGCTATAATTTGTTCAATAAAAAAAAGAAAGGAAGCTTATTATGAATTCAAGCACTTCCCCCAAAAAACCACTAGAAATTGGTATATATACTTTAGGTGATCATGTACCTCATCCAATTACTGGCGACCGTATTTCACAAGAACAAAGAGTCAATGAAATTATTCGTTATGGTATTGAAGCAGAAGCGGCTGGCTTAGATCTTTTTAGTGTCGGTGAAAGTCACCAACCTTATTTTACTAGCCAAGCGCATACAGTTATCTTAGCAGCTATTGCTCAAGCAACTTCTAAAATTAAACTTTCTTCTGCTGCAACCATCGTTTCAACTTCAGATCCCGTTCGCATCTTTGAAGATTTTGCTACCCTGGATCTTATTTCAAAAGGAAGAATGGAGATCATTGCAGGACGCGCTTCACGTGTAGGTCTTTTTGATTTATTAGGCTATAATATGCGCGATTATGAAGCCTTATTCGAAGAAAAATTTGAACTTTTACGTCAGATTAATGAAGATTTAATTATAAATTGGGAGGGAGAATTTAGAGCACCTTTGAAGAATGCTTCCATTCTACCTCGACCTTATCAAAATCGTAAACTGACAATTTGGCGCGCAGTTGGCGGCCATCGCACATCTGCTATTCAAGCCGGACGTCAAGGAGCCCCTATCTTCTTAGCACATTTAACTGGACCAGTCGATATTCATTTAGCTAATATTCAGTCTTATCGGGAAGCCTTAGAAGAAAGTGGCTATCAAAGCCAAGATTTCCCTGTGGCAACTGCTGGAATGCTATACGTAGCTGAAACTTCACAAAAAGCCAGACAAGAAGCCTATACTTTCATTTCTAAAGGCTTTACCTTCTCAAATGGTCAAGAATTTCCTAAGCGAGCTTTTGCCCAATCAGAAAACCTTAATGATATTCTTAACGTTGGAAGTCCGCAAGAAATCGTTGAGAAAATTCTCTATCAATATGAAACTTTCGGTATCAGCCGTTATGTGGCTCAAATTGATTTTGGTGGAATTCCTTTCGAACATCTAATGAAGAACTTAGAACTTTTAGAGGCTAAAGTTTTACCCGCTGTTCGCCGCTATACTGGTCAAAAAGCTGCCGATCAAGCTGAGCCAACCGATCACGCTAAATTTAGAGAGACGGTCCAAGAATTGACCAAGGAAAAGGAAGTGGAATAATGAGATTAATTTTACTTTCTGGTTCGAAGATGGGTAGTAAAACTCGCATTGCTATGAACCTCACTAAAGAGATTATTCAAACAAACTATTCAGACTTTGATGTGGAGTTGATTGATCTAGCTGAAAAAGATATTGAATTCGCGGATGGTCATCACTATGTTGAACTTACTGGCGATAGTGCTTATGTTACAAAAGCAATCATGGAAGCTGATGCTATCATAATTGGTAGTCCAATCTTCCAAGCCTCCATCCCAGCCACACTTAAAAATATTTTCGATCTTTTACCACAAAATGCTTTAAGAGACAAAACAGTTGGAATGGTGATTACAGCAGGTAGTCCTAAACACTACTTAATTGCCGAATATCAATTGAAGCCTATACTTTCATATATGAAAGCTATGGTTATTCCTTCTTATGTCTTTATTGAAGAAGCTGACTATCATCAAGGTGAAATAATTAATCAAAACATCCATTACCGTTTAGATGGTTTAATTAAAGATACTTTATTATTTAGCCAAGCTATGGAATTAAAACGCCAAAAAGAAGAAGAAGCCTATGACTTTTAATAATTAAAATATATCGTTTGTAATCAAAAGACCTCTAGCTCTTTTTGCTAGGGGTCTAAATTTTTTAAAACTTATTTGTTTGATGCATCATTTAAAAAAGTCGTAAGTCATCATTAGAAGATGCTTTATTACTATCTAATAATTTTATCTGCAGTGAGGACAAGGCCAATTGACTTATATCACTCTCTGCTACCCACCGAAAGCTACTATCATTTAGATGAAGCTGATCAAGTAATTGCTGTCCACTACTTTCAAAATTGACCGCTAAAATGCCAACTTGCCAAATTCGATGGCTAAAAACATGTTTTATTGCTGGAGTAAGCTTTTCTATCTTGACTTTAAAGTATTGCTGAATTTCTTCTACAACAGATTCCATTACCATTTCATCTGGCTTGAGATAAGTATAAAAGAATGCCTCTTTAACTTCATTTGCATCTTTTAAAGCTAGCAAATCGACTTCTACTAAAGGATAGTGCCATAAGCCGAACAATAATTCTCCGGTTTGATGCTGACGCATTAAAACTTTCCCTTCTTTATTTATAATTTTATAAGCAAGCCATTCTTGTCTTATCTGCTTAGTCTTCTTATGTTTAACTGGATAAAGATGACTCGTTCCATTTTGATAAGATTGATCAAATTCTTCTAAGATATGGTTTTCAGGCCGGTAATTGCTTGGTGTCATAACGGTAGCTCCAATATCCATCAAAGCTTGATTAAAGTCACCCGGTCGTTTGGGGTCAATCAGAGGGTCTAATATGGCTTTAAAAACTTTACGGTTTTTTGCTTGACCAATATCTTCCTCTACTTCAAATAAGCGAGCGATAATACGCATTAAATTGCCATCAATGGCAGGCTCAACTAAACCAAAGGCAATCGAGCCGATAGCTGCTGCTGTATAAGGTCCAATACCTTTTAAACTTAATAGCTCCTTCATGGTTTTTGGCATGATGCCATCATAATCATTCATAATTTGTTTAGCAGCAAATTGCATATTTCTTACCCTTGAATAATAGCCTAAGCCTTGCCATAGCTGATGCAGTTGTTCTTCAGAACTTTGAGCTAAAGCTTGAATAGTTGGTAACTCGTCTATAAAACGCTCATAGTAAGGGATAACCGTATTCACTTGCGTTTGTTGCAGCATAATCTCACTGACCCAAATTTGATAGGGATCTTTGCTGTGGCGCCATGGTAAGTCTCGCCCTTCTTCATCGTACCAAGTTAATACTGTTTTGCGAAACTTCTGAATTTTTTGAGGAGACCAATCAAGATAACTACTTATAAATTTACTCATTTAACTACTCATTCTCCCCTTTCATATTCATCACACTTTCATTATCCTCTAGCCAATTTTGAATGTCTTGATATTCAAATCCCTTTTGTCGCAAGTCGACAATTAGACGCTGCTTAAGTTCGTAGCCTTCATGTTTTTTGGATCTTTTGCGGAAAATTTTTTGCCCCTCTTTATCCAGCAGATCCTCCTGAAGTTCAGGATCGCCTTCCATTTTATAATTATCTAGAAAGGTTTGAATGATTGTTCGATCATAGCCCTTTTGGTTAAGGTGTTGGTATAACTTTGTTTTTTGCATGGCTAAAGACAATCGTTTTTTACTTTTAATAAACTTATCCGCTAACATTTTTAAGTTTTCTCGTTGCAAATTTTCTGGATACTCCATTAAAGCTTCTTCAATTAATAGATCATTTAAACCTTTCATTTTCAGCTCATAAGAAATGTTTCTTGGCCCTTTACGGTTGATATTGGCTTGAGTGCGTACATAGGCTTGGCCATAAATAAGATCATTAATTAAGTTTTGTTCTTTTAGTTTGTCAATAATTTGATCAATCAAACTTTCTGAAATGTCAAAAGATGCATAGTCAACATTCCTTTGTTGTTTACCGGGATTAACTAGTGGCGTTTTGCAGTTACTAGATTCCAATTCCTTAGAAAAATCCTGCCTTTCTTCCATCTTCTCACTTTGTGACTCTTTTATCATTTTATCAAGATAATCACGTACTTCTTGTTCAGATTTCAAACCATAAGACAGATAGTTTAGCGTTTTTTGATAAAAACGATAATGAAATTCAGCTTCTAAAATTTTTCTAATTAACTCTTGATCGACTGCTAAACCTTTTCTGATAGCAAACTTAATTAAAATTGCCTCATCGATTCCAAAAGCAAACTGATTATCTATAAAAATAGAATAGCGTTGCTTATTCTTTTTTTGAACCTGAATTTTTGATATTTTCAAATCATCACCTCTATTTATTATTGTAACACGATTTATCCAACTTCTCTGATTCAGACTTCTATTCTGTTATCGAGAATATGCTATAATAGACAAAAAACTAAAGGGGCTTGCTCATGGATAAAAGAGAACAGTCAATTCTTCAACTAGCCACTCTTGCTGGGACCCTCTTGATTCAATCAGAAGCTGAAGGTTATCGAGTTGAGCGAACAGTTAACCAAATTCTCTCATTAAGTAACTTTGACCAACCCGCTGTCTTTTCATCTGCTTCTGGCCTATTTTTAGCTTTACAAAGTAGTCAGTTTAAAGAAGAAAGCCCGGTGGGAAGCACAATTATTGTAAGGGTGAAAAACCGCAAAAATCACATGCGCATCATCCATCAAGTCAATGAAATCATTGGTCAATTATTAGACAAAAGTATTAGTCCACAAGAAGCCTATTTGAAACTAAACAGCATTCAAGACCAGGAATATACCACCCATAACCAATTTGTTTGGACAATTCTTTTGATCATGTCCTATGTTATCTTATTAGAAGGTGGTTTAGGCGATTTGGTGATTGCTCTAATTCCAACCATCATGATTCTATTTTTTAAACTATCAGAAGATAACTTTGGTCTCAACCGTTTTGCTGTCAATGTCTTAATGACAAGTTCACTAGCCTTTGTATTACCCATTATCCATTGGTATGTAACCACCCGCTTTAACCTAAATATTGTTATTGGTGCCACTTTAATGCCACTTTATCCCGGAACGGCTTTTACCAATGGAATCCGTGATTTGCTTCACGGGGATTACTCTACTGGTATAACTCGTTTAATAGATGCTTTTAAGGAAGGATTGAGCCTTGCTTTGGGTGTCGGAATTGGCTTAGCTATCTCATATGGAGTGATTAACTTATGGAATTAAATCATTTAATATTAAGACTCGTTGCTAGTTATCTAGCAACTGTAGCAGCAGCTATCAATGTCAATGCTCCACGTAAATTCATTTATTGGTCAGGTATACCGGGAATCATTTCATATGCTGTTTATTTATTTGTTCTAAGTCACACCAATACCTTTATCGCTACTTTTATTGGTAGTCTTATTGTAAGTATTATGGGCCAGTGGATGTCACGTAAGTTTAAAACCGTCGTTAATGTTTTTTACATCCCTGCTTTCTTTCTTTATGTACCGGGAATTGCCATTTACGAGACTGCAGAATACTTTATGCAAAACAATTTGATTGCAGCTAGTCAGTCCTTTTATCAAGCCTTGGTGACTGCTCTTGCCATTGGTTTAGCGGTCTTTGTCGTGGATTCAGCTATGGATACTTATAAATATCACCTTAATAAAAGGTCACAAGCCGATTAAATTTTATACTCAATCGGTCAGTCTATGGTCGGAGTAATCTTTCTATTTAAAATGTTAAACTTATAAAATCGAGGAGTGATTTTTTGAATAATTGGCGCCAATGGCTGAAAGTAGTAGCCTCAACTTTTTTAATTATAACCATTATTTTTATTTTCAATCAATTTATGCAATTATACCGTAATTTAGCTTATATCCATCCTCTCTTAGCACTCACAGTCATTTTTATTCTAGCTGTTATGTTAATTTATTTTACATTCCTAACTGTGAGAGAACTAATGAAGTTGCCTAAAGAAATAGATTTAGCAGATGGAGCAGGTCCAGAAGAATACGATCAGTATGTAAAAGATAGTTTAGTCAAACTAATTAAGAACCCTACTTTAAAAGAGCTGAATTACGATTGGCTTGCTCACGAAAACTTATCCGCAGAAGAACAAATTCACTTGGCCCATCATTCTTTAAGAGAACATGGCTTAATTGAAATCAAAAAACAAGCTCAAATGGTTTTCTTAACAACTGCTATCTCACAAAATGGTTCCTTAGATGCCCTTACAGTTCTAGTTGTTTTAATGAAAATGGTTTGGCATTTGATCAAAGTGTATGATACGCGTCCGAGTTTCGGAAAAGTTCTTTCCATATACACTAATGTTGCAACCACAATTTTAATGGCTAGAGGGATTGAAGACTTAGATCTTATTGAAGCTCAAATGGAACCTTTCATCTCTTCCATCCTTGGAGGCAGTCTATTATCCATGATTCCAGGCTCTGTTTCGATTACTAATTTAATAGCCAACTCGATTTTAGAAGGATCCATTAATGCCCTACTAACCTTAAGAGTGGGAATTGTTACTATGGATTATTTGGGCAGCTTGAAAGATGCTGATAATCAAGTTATCAAACGGTCTGCAACCATTGAAAGCACAAAATTGCTCGGTCAAATTATTAAAGATGGCAGTTTAAAAGTTATCCAAACCATCGTTAAATCTGTTAAAAAAACAGGTATCGAAAACAGTAAGAAATGGAATCCGTTTACAAAGATATAATAACAATGCTAGCGATTTACGCTAGCATATTTTTCTGAAAAAGGTTAAATTACAAGTAAGGCTGTGCTATAATGCACTAAGTAAAAATAAGTATCTGGATTGGGGTTGATTTTATGTCATTTACAAGTTTAAAAGGTTTAATTGATGAAGCTAATGAAAGAGAACTAACCATTTCTCAAGTAATGATTCAAAATGAAATGGAATTACGAGGAATTACTGAGGAAGAAATGTTAGTTGCTATGGAAGAACAGTTTGATGTCATGGTCAATTCAGTAAGAAAAGGTACTTTGGAGTCTGTTATGAGTCATACAGGTGTGACTGGTGGAGATGGTCATCGTGTCTTTGAATATACCCAAAAGGATGACTCTTTAATCGATTCCTTCACATTAAGAGTTGTCGCAAATGCGATGGCAGTCAATGAAGTGAATGCTTCAATGGGAAGAATTGTTGCGACCCCTACGGCAGGTTCTGCCGGTATTTTACCTGCTTGTTTAGTTCATATGCTTGATACTGGAAATTTTGAAAAGGAACAATTAGTCCGTGCGATGTTTACCGCTTCTGCTTTAGGCTTAGTTATTGCTAACCGTGCTTCTATTTCCGGCGCCCAAGGAGGTTGCCAAGCCGAAGTGGGTTCTGCCACTTCTATGGCAGCTGGGGCCCTAGTTGAATTGAAAGGTGGAACACCTGAGCAAGTTGGTAATGCAGTGGGATTAGCACTTAAAAACTCACTCGGACTTGTTTGCGATCCTGTTGCAGGTTTAGTAGAAATCCCTTGTATCATTCGGAATGGACTTCATGCACTGACTGCAATGGCTGCTGCTGATATGGCATTAGCTGATGTGGTATCCATTATTCCTTCGGATGAAGTTATTGACGCTATGGATGCTATTGGTAATGAACTCCCTGAATCATTAAGAGAAACAGGCATTGGTGGTGTAGCGGGTACTCCTACTGCCCGTCGTATCAAAGAACAGGTCTTTGGTAATTCAGATGAATTAGTAGCTGATGTTGAGGTTGAGTTATCTGGAACAGGTGAAAAGATTTTAGAGGATGGAGTTAGCGCGTCTTACCAATCTGGTTTCGAAATTATTGGTCCAGTAATGGTCGGTCCTTCATCTTCTCATACTGCCGGTGCCGTTCGCCTCGGTAATGTTGCTCGTCAACTTCTAGGAGAAGAACCTGAGGAAGTCGTATTCACCCTAATGGATTCTTTTGCTAAAACTTATCAAGGTCATGGCACTGACCTAGCATTAATAGCCGGCGTTTTAGGCTATACGACTCGTGATTCAGAAATAGCTGATATACGCGATATTGCTGAAGAACGTGGATTAAAGATTAATTTCCTCGAGCGTAATCTAGGAAACTATCACCCTAATACTGCTCGTATTCATATCTTCGGTCCAAATAACCACGTCACCATCATTGGCTCATCAGTAGGTGGTGGAAAAATCGAAATCAACAAATATGATGAATATGATGTTCGCTTTTCTGGCGAACGCCCTACTTTAATTATCCGTCATAAAGATAAAATTGGAACAATCGGTCGCCTTTCAACCTTCCTACAAGATCATGATATAAACATCTCATACATGACACACCAAAGAGCTAAAATTAATGGCCCCGCTATTACTATCTTTGAAATGGACCAAGAGCTTAACCAAGAAGATACAGATGAGCTTCTTCTTCGCTTTAGCTTTATTGATGATTTAAAGGCTATCTATGTAAAATAAATTAAAACCTATTCCCAGTCATGGGGATAGGCTTTTCTCATAGTATTTTTACTCCTCGTCATTTCGTAATAAATGGCCATCTTCGTTCTTGACCAAAAAGTGAACAGTAGCAAAGACAATAAAGATAGCTATGGATCCTAATACCAAATCTTCCATTGTTTGCGCATAAATCAGCATTTTTCTAGCAATTACAAATAAGATCAGTTCTAAAACTGCTTTAGGAGAGTGAAAAAGCAACATAAAAATTAACTCAATTCCCACTAAAAGCAACAAAGCATAACCTAAAAAATTTTGAAAAACAGAATAGGTTTCTATAACATCTGCTTGTAAAACTAAATAACCGTATTTAAATAAGTCAATCATTCCTACAGCGACACTTAAAGTAATAGCTATAACTATTACCATTTCAAGTAAACGAGAGTATTCTTCGAGAGTCTGTTTTAATCTATCAATATTAAATTTCATTTTTTCGCTCCCTATATAATCTTTAATCTGAACGCTTAGCCATCAATACCACGTTCAATTGCTTTTTTATATGAATCGACAATCTTCTCTTCTTGTTTAATTAACTGTCCTAAAGTTAAAGATAATTGTTGAGAATCCTCTAAACTATCTAATTGATCCTTCTGATAATCAATGTCTCGCCAGACTAATTCATGTTCCAACTTTTTCCCTATTACGTTTAACTTCTCAATAATTTGATGCTTGAGCCGTTTTTTCCGTCTACTCTCTTGTGATTCTATTTGAGGTAGGAGTTGATAAATTTTCTCGAGTGGAATTTTTCTTTGCATATGTCCGTGCTTGACGATACAATATTCTTTACTAAAAGGACTGATTCCAGGATAGATTCCATGAATTTGATAAATACCATCGTATAAATGATACGTTCCCTTTTTAAACTCAGGAAGAAATACTCTTTTCAGTCGATAGACTGGATCTTCTCCCACAATCTCAGCTATCCACATTTTTTCATCACTATTTGGGCTTAAAGTTAGTTTTTGGGCTTTAAATTCTTCGTTCAAATCGATTACCTTTCAATTCAAATAAACCTTTCATAAATTCAGGAATTTGCTTTATTAATCTGGATGGTAACACAATAAATTCTTTTTGATTAATTTGATTAGCAATCGCTGTGTGCATATAAGCAGCTATCAATACAGCACCCAAAGGGGATGAAGACTGTCCCATCAATCCAGATATCATACCAGCTAAGGTATCGCCCATTCCCCCTATTGCCATGCCTGCATTGCCCGGGATATTGCTATAAGATAAGCCGGAAGGCTGATAAATCTCAGTTTGATGCGATTTTAATACGAGGATAGCTTGATATGAATCTGAAAATTCCTGAGGATCATTGATATTGTTCGCTTCTTGCATTTTTAGCCATTCACCCAAATGAGGGGTAAAGATTAATTGGCCTTTACAAGAAAATGGACCTTCTTTCGCCCACAGGCTAATGGCATCTCCATCAAGAATTAACACTTGATTAGGTTGGATACTTGATAGCGTTTCACTTAATATCTCAATACTTTCTTGACTCCTACCAAGGCCCGGGCCAATTAACACGTGATTTGCTTTAGAAATCCACTGTTTCCTCAAATTTTGATCTGCCCAATTCCCAACCATCATCTCTGGAGTATGCAAATGACAAACATTTATATTAGTCTTTGCAGTTAGCAAACTTGTTAAGCCCGAACCAACATGAACACAGGCGCTAGCAGCTAATATTGCAGCCCCCGCCATCTGTTCATTACCTGCTATAATCAAACTATGTCCGTAGTTCCCTTTGTAACTATCAGATGGACGAGGATCTATAAGTGATCTTATTTTAGTCAAGCTTAATTCAATCATCGTTTTCCTCATTTCCTTGAATATAGTATTATATTAAGCTGAAATCTAATAACAAGCAAGTCAAAATAATACGCTTACAAAGTAAAAACGATGAGGCTAGGAATTTCTCATCATTTTTTATTTTTTTAATCAATAACAAGAATTGAAATACCTACTGACTGAGGTCCGGCATGTACTCCTAAAACGGGAGTTAATTCAGTCACAATGGATGTTTCAGCATTAGCAATTTCTTCAGCCAAATCTTTTTGTAATTGAGAGATTTCTTCGTTATTATTGCCGGCAAAAAGAGCGATTTTGTAGCGTTTAGCTCCTTGCAATTTTTCTTTAGCTGCTGCTAAAAGGGTTGCATAAGATCTTTTCTTCCCTCTTGCCTTATTAATGATTTCAATTTCACCGTTATGAATAGTTAATAATGGATTAATATTAAAGAAAGCACCAATCATACCAGCATACTTATTAAACCTCCCACCCTTAATAACATATTTCAACGTTCTAAACAGAGCGTAAATACCAGCTTTATTTTCCACTCTTTCTAATTCAGCTAAAATTTCCTCAGCTGACTTACCATCTTCTCTGAGTTCAGCAGCATAGATTGAAAGTAAACCAGTGATTGAAGCAATATAATTGGATTCATAAATGAAAATTTCTAAGTTTTTATACTGTTCTTTAACTACTTCATATAATTGACGCATACCGGTTAATTTTAAAGATGCTGTAATTACTACTGCTTGAGTATAACCCTTCTCTACTAAACGATCCAAAAGATCTATAATTTCTTGGATAGGCGGAATACCAGTCGATAAGACGTCATGATGTTGCATCTGTTCGTAGAATTCCCTAGAATCAATATCAATCAAGTCACGATAGTGTTTATCTCCCATTTGCAACATATAGTGAATGATTTCAATACCGTAATGTTCAGCAAGATCTGCCTTTAAGTCTTGTGAAGTATCTGCAATAATAGCTAATTTATTCATTATAATCTCCTATCTGGTCATAACCACCTGATTCAATAATCAATTCGGCTAGTAATTTAGTAGCAAATGCATGTGATACTGCATTAATACCTTCGGTTTTTTTACTTATTTCAATTCCTTCAACAACAAAGGGACGATTTTGACCTACCGTTTTAAAAACACGTTGAACAGCATTGTTAATTGACTCTGAAAACAAATCAAACCCTTCTTCGATCGTTACCCTCCTCGTTTGGAGTTCAATGCCCCTTCGAACGGTTTCAATAGGCAAAATACGTTTATAGATAGCAATAATTAAAAGAAAGGCTATCTGTTGACGTCCATACTTCCTACCCTTGATTTTAGGGATGACACCCCATTTAGAATAATTTTGAATCATCGTGGAAGTCATTGCTACTTCGTCATTCATGATTGGGCCCAAACAATCTTGAATATATTCAACCACTTCTTGGTTGAACATGGACTGTTTAGGTAATTCATCCCATGAAGGACAATGGAAAGCTAATATCTTCTCAATTTTTATCGTCACTTAGCACCCCTTTTATCTAGTTATCACCACTATATGTTACCATCTAAATACATTCTGTCAAGCAAAAAAACATATTAAAAAAACTCGAGAAAATATCTCGAGTTTTTTATTCATCAAGTTGACCATTATGAAACACTTCAGACACATCGTCATCATCTTCTAGAGCATCAACAATGGTTGTCAGTACCTCATAATCTTTTTTTGATAGATTGACAAAAGTTTTGGGTATTAAGGTTAATTCAGCTGTATAAATCACTAGCCCTTCTTGCAACAATTTATCTCTTACCTTGGCTAATTCACTGGGATCCGTATAAATCTCAAAAACTTCTTCAGAACTTTCTAAGTCTTCGCCGCCCACTTCTAGAACAAGCATCAACATTTCATCTTCATCTAGATTGTTCTTTTCTCTTTCTAAAACAATATAGCCTTTGCGATCAAACAGGTAATTAACCGTTCCGGATTCTCCAATATTACCACCATTTTTATTATAAGCAATCCTGACATTGGTCATAGTTCGGTTACGATTATCAGTCAATGCTTCGGTCAAAATAGCTACCCCTTGAGGGCCAAAGCCCTCATATATCACTTCATCATAATTCTCTCCTTCAGAGGAGGTCGTCGCCTTTTTAATGGCTCGATCGACATTATCATTTGGCATGTTATTGGCTTTAGCCTTGTCCATAGCTAAACGCAAAGCGGGATTAGTGTCCGGATCCCCTCCGCTCTGTTTAGCTGCCATATAAATTTCCCGTGATAATTTTTGGAAGAGTTTCCCTCTTTTAGCATCCTGGGCACCCTTACGATTTTTTATATTATTCCACTTAGAATGTCCTGCCAATGTTATCGACTCCTTTCACTTTTATAAATCTATTTCTAATAAGATGGGGGTATGATCTTGACGCTCGCCTGAATCGATCATTTCAGATCTTTGAACTTTATCAGCGATTCGATCACTCACTAAGAAATAATCAATTCTCCAGCCTGAATTATTCTGTTTACTTGTTCGAACCCTTTGGGCCCACCAAGTATAAACGCCTTCTACTGGACCATGTAAATGACGAAAAGTATCCGTGAAACCTTTGTTTAAAAGATTAGTAAATCCTTGACGCTCTTCATCTGTAAAGCCTGCAGAAAAGTGATTTCTGTCTGGATGAGCCAAGTCAATTTCTTTATGAGCTACATTAAAATCACCTGTCGCAATCACAGGCTTTACTTGGTCTAAACATACTAAATAATCAGCATACTTTTCATCCCAAATCTGACGATCCTCTAGTCTCTTTAACTCGCTTCCAGCATTTGGAGTATATACATTAGTAAGGTAAAAATCAGCAAATTCCAATGTCATTATTCTACCTTCATAATCCATTGGATGAGGACAAGAAATTTCTGGATAAGAAACTTCAGCTTTTAAGTCTTTCTTATACATAAACATCGTTCCAGCATATCCCTTACGAGCTGGTTCTTGAGAAGAACGCCAAGCTATTTGATAATTAGGGAATAGTTCCTCTATAACCTTTTTATGTTTTTTGGTTGGTCCCTTAGCAGATAACTTAGTCTCTTGAATAGCTATTACATCTGCTTGCAAAGCGTTGAGTTTAATCAAAACTTCTCGAGACAGGATGGCTCGATTAGAATCACTGGTCAATGCAGCGTTTAGTGAATCAATATTCCAAGATATAATTTTCATTTCATTCTCCTTTTTAAATATTAGCCTCTTTATTTTATCATATTTAGCCTTGCTTCTCGAATGGTCTATAAATCTCTCAACTGTTTCAACTCATAGTGTTTACGATAGAATGCTAGTATTAAAATAATTAATGAACCTAACCAAGCCATCGGATTAGATAAGACCGTTCCAGAAAATCCAATCATAGGAGTTAATACAAAAGCGGCAATAACCCTCATGACTAATTCCGCAATACCAGCTAATCCAACTCCTGCTAAAGCATTTAAACCAATACTTCGCCCCACTATAAAAGTGTCTACCATATTGTAAAATAATTGGAATAAATTCCCCATTATTAAAGGAATCGAAAAACGAATAATCTTTTTAATGGAGGATCCGGTTGTCATATCATTCAATGGCCTACCTCCTAAGTTTAAATACCTACTCAGTATAGGAAAAACTAAAGATTGCTTCAATGAAATGAAAACACATTCTTTAGTAAAAAAAGCCGAACATTTAAATTTAACAAAAGATTATATATTTTTATGCTCTTCCGAAAGACAACTATCTTTGTTACAATCATTTCATCAATTTGAGGAGGAATTCAATGGAAGCCATTCGCAATTATTTTAAGTTTTCTGAGAACAATACGGACCTAGGAACAGAGATACAAGCAGGAATCACTACCTTTCTTGCTATGTCTTATATCATGTTCGTCAATCCAGCCATTTTGTCACAAGCAGGTATGCCGGCACAAGGAGTATTTCTAGCTACTATTTTTGCTGCTGCTATTTCAACTTTATTCATTGGAATATTTGCTAATGTTCCTTACGCCTTAGCTCCCGGGATGGGATTAAATGCATTCTTTACCTATACGGTTGTTTTTGCCTTAGGATTCACTTGGCAAGAGGCACTATCCATGGTATTCATTTGTGGAATCTTGAACGTTTTAATCACTATCACTAAAATTCGTAAATTATTAATCGTTTCAATTCCTGCATTTTTACAACATGCTATTTCTGCTGGTATCGGTATTTTCATCGGCTATATCGGTTTAAAAAATGCTGGTCTTTTACAATTCACCTCAGGTGCCGGGAATATTATCTCTGTCAATAATGGAGATCCTATGGCGGAAACAATCTCTGGTGGAGTATTCAGCGTTGTAACTGATGGTGGTATTGTCCCAGAATTGGTTAATTTCACCCAACCAGGTGCCTTAATTGCAGTTGTTGGTATAATTGTCACCATTATCCTAATGATGAGAAAGTCTAAAGGAGCCATTTTAATTGGTATCGCTGTTACAACTGTATTAGCTTTCCTAACCAATGTGGTTGACTTAGGACAAGTTTCATTCGCCGATAATTCTCTCTCTTCTGCTTTTGCTGACCTTGGGCAAATTTTTGGCGTAATTTTCACCAGTGCAGGAATCCCTTCTCTATTTGGCGATCTTACTCGCTTACCAATTGTTTTAATGACAATCTTTGCTTTTTCACTTTCTGATGTTTTTGATACAATTGGTACCTTTATTGGTACTGGTTTACGCTCAGGTATCTTTTCAAAAGCCGATCAATTAGCTTTAGAATCCGGTTCAGGATTCACTTCTAAGATGGATAAAGCCTTGTTCGGCGACTCAGTAGGGACAATTTTTGGAGCAATTCTAGGTACTTCCAATACTACAACCTTTGTCGAGTCATCTGCTGGGATTGGAGCTGGAGGTCGTACAGGCTTTACTTCAGTGGTAACAGCGCTTTGCTTTGTTCTTTCTGCTTTCTTATCGCCAATCATCTCTTTAATTCCTGCACAAGCAACAGCACCAGCCTTGATTATTGTCGGGATTTTGATGGTTAGCTCTCTATCCGATATTGACTGGTCGAATTTTGAAGATGCTGTGCCGGCATTCTTCGCATCTGTTTTTATGGGTTTAACCTACTCCATTTCCAACGGAATTGCAGCAGGATTCATTCTCTATGGAATCATTAAAACAGCTAAAGGACAAACTAAAGAAGTTCATCCAATTATTTGGGTATCGATTGTTCTCTTTATCATCAACTTCATCGTGCTAGCTATTATTTAAGAATAATACTTAAAACACCTGCTTTCTTTTTAAAAAAAGCAGGTGTTTTTATTTAATCTTCTTGATTGATAATGCGGTAGTATGACCGAGAAGTTAGATGGTAGAAAATCAGATAGAATAGAATAAATCCCGATAGGACCATACTGAAGCTAAACAAATAATCATTAAAATTATTAACACCTAATAAACCTAACAGTTTGAATATAATTTGACTCGCAAACAGATTATGAACAACTGCAATGATTAAAGGTAAGAAGAAAAACCAAAGTACTTGAGAGCGGATGGTTTTCTTAATTAATTGTAAAGGTAAGCCCACTTGTTTCATAATTTGATAATTCTTTTTATCTGCATAACCTTCTGATATTTGCTTGAAGTAAAGCATCAAGATCATTCCTATTATCAGTACACTTGAAACGATAAGACCGATAAATAATAAGCCACCATTAAGCTGATAGAGCAACTCCTTTTTATAGGCCTTACTCTCCATGAAAAAGCCTTGCTCATCAACCAATTTTTGAACTGTTTTTTCAAACTGAGGCTCTTTCAAATCAAAATATAAAGAGCTTACAGTAGATAATTCTATATCGGACTTATCTAATAAATACCTTTGCATCGCTTGTAACTCTGCTAAAGAATTGACACCAAAATACAGTGCATCAACACCAATGGTATAAGGAATAATTTCACCTTTACCAATATAGACCGCGCGTTCTAATCCATCTTTCCAATAAATTTTTTCCCAATGTGATACATCCTTTAAATTAGAGGCAAGAACCCACTGATCTTCTGGAACAGATTCATCGGGATATCTAGCTAGATAATCTGCCTTTAACCCGAGAATAACAAAGCTATGCTCTCCTTCTTCCACTTTTTGCTTTTGACCAGGCTCTAACAAAGGATAAATATGATCTTCTTTAATCAAGACAGCCTCCATCGCATTTGTCTCAATTAAATTGTTCGAAATCAAATCAGTTGATTGAAGTTCTGCTTGAAAATTTCGTAACAATTCTAATTGTTCCTCTGTTGTTTTTTCATAGGCTTGAGAAGGAGCAAAAGTTATTTCATACTCTCTTGGCATGGAACCTTCAGCAGCTGCTTCCATATTGCGATAGGTGGTTAAGGTCATTGCCAAGACCATCATAATACCAGTGGCTAAAATGGTTATCGAGGCTAATGATGTGGCATTTTTACTTATTCTCTGCAACATGCCTGAAGTACTTAAGAAATGAGTGGGTTGATAATAATAGCGCTTATTTTTTTGCATCAATTTCAACACAAACACCATAAAAGCCATGAAAAAAGAATATGTTCCGATCATCACTAAGAAAATAGCGATAAAAATCATAGACAGTGAATCTAAAACACCTTGAGTAGTAAGGGCAATATAATAGCCAGCCGCTAAGGTGATTAAACATATCGCCAAAATAATCCAACGGTTCTTAACTCGCCCTTGTCCCTTACGGCTATCCTTCATCAAATCCAGCGACTGTAAACGATGAATTTTTAAGGTGGATAAGAGATAGATAATAGCGTAAGTTCCCACCATCAATACTAAGGTTTCTAGGGCCGCTTTAGGATCAAAAGGATAATCCATAAATCCGGCTCCGGTATCCTTCATTAAACGATTAAATAAGACAAACAAAAAATTACCACTTAAATAACCTATTAAAACACTAAATAAAGCATTAACTAAGAGGACAATCGTAAATTGAATGAACGAAATACGACCTACATGCTTTTTGGCTAATCCTAGAATGGAATAGAGACCAAATTCTTGCGTTAACTTTTTTCGTATAAAGCTAGAAGCGTACAAAACAATAATAATATTCAAAAGAGTCGCAAAGAAAACACCAATCATCAATATAGAATTTAAACTGGCTGACCGTTCGATAATATATTGATTGCCAGTGAGCGATAAAATAATATATTCTAAAGCAAATAGAATAATGGAAGCAAGACTGAAAGGTAAAAAAAGTTCTTTGTTCGACTTCATTGATTTTATAGCTGACTTACGGATAACAGTCGACATACTTAGCATTTTGCTTCCCTCCGTCCATTCAACATCGCTAAGGCGTCAGCAATCGCATCTTGAAAATCAAGTGATGATTGTTGGCCTCGATATATTTCATGATAAATGACGCCATCTTTGATAAACAAAACTCGGTTAGCAGAAGACGCTGCCTTTATCGAGTGAGTGACCATCAAAATCGTATTACTTGCTTGATTTAATTTTACAAAAATTTGCATAATCTGTTCAGAAGTCTTTGAATCTAAGGCCCCAGTGGGTTCATCAGCTAGAATAATATCCGGTTGATTGATTAGAGCACGAGAAATTGCAATCCGTTGCGCTTGGCCTCCTGATATTTCATAGGGATATTTATCTAATAGTGCCTCTACCCCCACCAAACTAGCTACCCTTTTAAGTTGTTCTTCCATTTCAACCACTGATTTCTGTGATAAAACCATTGGTAAGAGGATATTGTCCCGGTTGGTAAATCCATCTAATAAATTAAAATCTTGAAAAACAAACCCTAGCTTCTCACGGCGAAAACTGGCAATTTGCTCTTCTTTAAGCCCCGACAAATCAAAATCATTTATCAAGACACGACCGGCAGTCGGTTGATCAAAAGTCGCTAAAATATTCAGTAAAGTTGATTTCCCCGACCCTGACTCTCCCATAATAGCTACATATTCCCCTTCATTAATAGCAAAATTAACATCTCTTAAGGCGATAGTCTTATTGCCTCTCCCACTGTATATTTTTTCAACATGTTCTACACTTAATAACATAAACTAGTCCCCCCTCTATTTCTTAAATCAAGTCTATAGGAATATTTAATTATCAGCCTTTATCAAAACTTACAAATTGTAAAAGAACCTTACATTTTTGTAAGGTTAACTCATCTCTTGATTAAATTGTATGATAAAACGGCTTCCTTCACCCTTTTTTGACTGAACACTTACGGCTTGGTTGAGACGCTTACTAATTAACTGCACCATGTATAAACCAATACCAGAAGATTGCTCGTTCAGTAAACCATTATGGCCCGAATAACCCTTATCAAAAATCTTAGGTAAGTCTTGAGAATGAATACCTCTTCCATCATCTTCAATGACCAAGTCATAACTAGCTTGTCTCCATTTAATCCATATATTCCCTTTGGGGCTGTATTTTAAAGCATTGGATAAGATTTGTTCGATCATAATCTGACACAGATTAGCCTCCGTTAAAATTGCTTGATCGATCGGTTGATAGTGTAAAGTAATCTCCTGATTGATGAACTGATGGCGGTAACGTTTTAAGAGCGGTTGGATAATCTCATTCAATTGAACCCGGCTAAAGACCATGTCTCTTTTAGGGTTAGTTACTTTAAGATAATTTAAAGCTAAATTAGAATAAGATTCAATTTTGACTAACTCTTGATTAAGTAGCCCTTTCGACGGATCATCGCTTTCTTCTAAGAGCATTTTACTTGCCGCAATCGGTGTTTTAATTTGATGGACCCATAATAAGAAATAGTCTTCCAAATCTTTCTCCCTATTTAATTGAATATTCTTCTCAACAAGTGAACTCTCCAATAAAGTTTGAAATTTTACTTGGTAACTTACTTCCATTTGAAAATAAAACCATTGCCTCCCTAAATATAAGACTAAAATAAGCACAATCAGTAAAGAAGGGATGAGGTAATGCATCCAGTTTAGATGAAATAAGTAAAAAACAAGAGCAAAAAGAGCTAAGATAAAGAGAACAAATAATATCAGACCGCGATATTCATTAATGAAAGCTTTCATTTTTTGCCTCTTTCTTTAAAAGACAATAACCGACTCCTTTTTTAGTACCAATTACCGGCCCACGATTAAATGCTATCAATTTTTTTCTTAAGCGTGAAATATTGACCGCTAATGTATTATCATCAATAAATTGGTTTTCTTGCCAGCAGGCATCAAGTATTTCATCCCTTCTTGCATAATTCCCCTTTTTCTTAAATAAGACTGCTAATATTTGGTATTCAGTGGCGGTTAAGTCAATAATTTCTTCTTGGTATCCAAGGCTTAAAGCTTGTGTATTTAAAGTCATCCCATCAAAACTAAGATTAAGACTGTTATCTGGTTGATAGTTATAACTTCTTCTTAAAAGAGCCTGGATTTTTGCAACAGTCAGCTGACGATCAATTGGCTTGACTAGATAATCATCTCCCCCCATCTGTAAGGCTACTAGCTGGTCCATACTTTCAGATAAAGAAGAAATAAAAATAATTGGAATTTGTGATTGAGCCCGCAACTGACTACACCAATAATAGCCATTTTGATAAGGTAAATTAATATCTAAGAGGACCAGATGGGCTTGCCAAGAGAGGCATTCTTCGACAACATTTTCAAAGTCTAGACACTTTCTAACTTCAAACCGATGCTTAATTAGTGTATTCGCTAAACCCTCAGCAATAATCGGGTCATCTTCAACGATAAATACTCGCATACCCTTCTTCCTTTCTAAAATTGATCACGCGCTTTTCTTAATTGGATGAAATCTTTCAAGCTTTCAGCTTGTAGGAACAGATTAATTTCCTTTTCAACAGCTAAACTAGTCGGGAGGCTCGGTAAGCCTTTGGACCTTAAAACTTTGACAGCTTGTTGCTGGTTCATTAAGTTTTGGTTGTCAGGTTCGATGGTTAAAGCAAAGGCCAAGTTGGTTAAAGTGTATTCGTGTCCAGCATAAAGTTGCGTTTCATCAGGCAAGTCTTTTATTTTTTGAAGACTGTCATATTGCGCTTGATAATCATTAGTAAATACACGCCCACAACCCGCTGAGAATAAAACATCACCACAGAAAAGATGCTTCCCCAGTAAATATGACACATGCTCAGCACTGTGCCCTGGTGTTTTAAGCACCTCAAACTCTAAACCACTTATCTCCAACCGGTCACTCCCTTTGACCACTTGATTAACTCTTTCTTCAACTTCAATCGGTCCGTAAACGGTCACCGCATGCTTTTGACTGGCTAACAATTCGCTCAATCCACCGACGTGGTCCTCATGAAAATGCGTTAAGAGAATCGCTTTGACTTTTAAGCCTAATGTTTTTAAGTAATTTATTAAAGGTTCACTTTCTCCTGGGTCCACGACAATAACTTCATCTTCTTTTTCAATTACCCAAATATAATTATCTTCTAAAGCAGGAATTGCTTTTATTTGCATCAGTCTCATCCTTTCTAAACTTTTTCGTGATTTAATAACCAAATCTTCCTATCAGTCCCTGCACTATAAGCAGTCAAAGCATTTGTTGCTGAGATCACTCGATGACAAAAAATGAGCAACAAAATAGGATTGGCTCCCACTGCCCCTCCTACTGCTTGAGCAGATACCTTTTGCTTAGTTTCGGCTTCAATAGTTTTCGCTATCTCTTTATAAGTCATTGTCTTTCCGTAAGGAATTTTCTTTAATATTCGCCAAACGTTTTGCCAAAAACAGTCTGGTTCATTGGATTGAGAGGAAAAAATAATGGCAGAGTTAGTTTGTCCGCGGAAATAGCTTTCTAACCAATTGATATAGGGTTTAAATTCAGGTCTCGACCAGGAAATAAAGTGCACATTGTCCGGTAAATTTTCTTCCACCTTTCCTTTGTTCTTGAACCATCGGCTAATGAGCGCTTCTTGGTCTACTAAAAGTTGTAATCGTCCAATCGGACTATCATAAATCGTAGGGATCAACAAAACTCCCCCTGATCTTTCATTCAATTTATCCTAACAAATTAGCATCTACAAATGAATAAAAACCGAATCTTAATTGAAGATACTGACATCTTTTAAACCTTCTAAGTTAACTCGGTAAGTCAATCCAATAACGATTTACCCTTACACCCTTTTCTATTCTTTGGTCTTCCAATACACCCTTCCACTTTTTAATGGTCGCTTGAGAGGCTTTATTACTGGCTCTACAAGTAATTAGAATGCGTTCATTTCCTAGTTCATGGGCTTTCTTCAAGGCCTCACCTAGCATCCAACTTGCTACACCTTTAAACCGATAGTCTGGATGAACCACATAACCAATCTGACCCCCAGAATGAAGTAAATAGTCATTCAGATGAGGACGTAAATTAATGGCACCGATCATTGTTCCTTTTTCATCAAGACATAGCCATTGAATCACGGGTACTCTACCGACAGGTAGTTCCTTCCCTTGAGACCAATTCTTCATTAAATTAATCCACTGGTCTAATTTTCCATGATATCGGTGAAGACTAGAAGTCCCAGCAATCCATTGATCAGATTCAGGATAACTGTCTAAAAATGCTTCAATTCTATCTATATCTTTTAAATCAGGTTGTTTTAAAAACATATGATTATCGTTCCTTTTCTTATAAATGTTAATAGCTTATTGCTTTCAAGAATGGTATAGTTATTTTAAGGCAAAATTTAAGGAGTGATCTTTTGAAAGACATCGTATCCATACTCTTGACTATCGCTTTAATCGCTGGTAGTAGTTATCATTTTTATAAAAGAAGTCGCAATCTTTTTGTAGAAGTAACTCAAAGCTACTGGATTTGGACTCAATTAATAACCATCGGTTTGTTAGTTTGGATTGGTTTTCAATTTGCAACTAGTAGGTGGCATTATTTATTGATTGCTTCAGCCATTCTTTATTTTATCTCGGGCCCATTAGCTAGAGGTATCTCAAAAAATGATTTTTCTATTTTCAGAGGAACTTTATCCGTAATGATTCCAATTTCTTTTGCAAAGGTCGATCGTGTTGTTTTAACTAGAGATCTTAAAAAAAACCGTATCAATCTATTAGGAAAAGCCAATAAGCAGTATTTTGCCCAATCTTTTCCTTTAAATGATGAAGGCAAACTAATCGCCCATTTAAAAGAAGCAAATATTGAAGTAGATGTTCAAGATGTTACACGTCCTTAAAGTAAAGTCAGACAATCATTGTCTGGCTTTTTGGAAGCTTAATTATAAATAATCTTTAGATTTTAACCAAAACACAACAACGATACTGATTATTAAGCTTAATAGAATTGTCATAAAAAATCCCGCTTCGCTATTTGCAAACGGAAGTGGTACATTCATTCCCCACAGTCCTCCAATAATTGTCGGAATCGTAAGAATAATCGTAATCGAGGTTAAAACTTTCATTACATTATTCAAATTATTGGAAATTACATTCGAGAATAGATCACTTAATTGACCGGTGATTCGCATCCCTTCATTAACCATTGATTCGGCCTGATACGACTCAATCAAGACATCATGCATTAAAGACTTCAAAGCAGGCACAGACTGAAATCTTTCATCCTGACTAATTTTTTCCAGAATTATTCGATTATTATGCACGGCTGTTTTTATATATGCCAAGCTTTTATCAAGTCTCATAAGACGGTAAAGTTCTTTATTTTGAGAAGAATACTCAATATCTTTTTGCATGTCTTCAATTTCTTCATGCACCCAAGCTAAAACTTTAATGGTTTCGTTTTGAATTTTCCAAAAAACTTTCATTATCATCTCTTCATAGCTTAATTGAATATTTCGATCAAATTGTTTAAAAAGATCTGAAAAATACTGAGGATCTTCATTGAGACTCACAAACAGCTGGTCTTCCACTTTTACTAGCGAAATAGCTCGTGTCTTGTATTCGCATTCTTCCAAATTATTAGATTGTGGTAGTAGGTATTGTAAAACGACTAGGTAAGTCGAATGCCCTTTGATATTAACCCCATCTTCTATACGCGCTATTTCAAAAGGATCGTTGACGCTTGTAAGGTAGTCGTTAGGAATGTTTAACTTTCCACAGATATTCTCCAACTCTTGCTCGGCTAACCCTTGAAATAATTGCCAATGAACATCTTTCACCATCTATTCAGTCTCCTTTAAATTGTTTAGAAATTTCATTTACTTGGTTTAAATTGCTCAAGAATGCTCTTTTTTATATTCAAACTATTTAATCGTTGACCCCACTTTATTATAAGTGGATTTTCACTTCAAATACTATTATATCACTCGCTAAATGTATAACCTTCAATTAACAAGCTCTTGTCAAAAAAAATAAGATGCCCTAGAATAAAAAAGGAGGTTTTTTATGAAAAACACTTATACTTCAATCAAAACGCTCTTGCTCTGCGCCCTTACCGGATTAATAACTGGCTGTGTAATAGCAGCTTTTAATCTTCTTATCAATCATCTTGCAAATTTTTCATACTCCTTATTATCACTCTCGCATCAAAATATAACAAATCTTATTATTTATGCTTTGTTTATGCTAGGTCTGGGATTTTTTACCGCCTTTAGCTTAAAAATGGAACCAGCTATCGGAGGGTCAGGTGTCCCACGAATAAATGGCCTTCTTCACAAGCATTTAAATCAAAATGGGCTCACCGTTTTAATTTACAAATTTTTTGGTGGAATTGCTGCTATTGGCTCCGGCTTAACTCTAGGAAGAGGAGGCCCATCTATTCAAATCGGCTCTACTATCGGGCAAGTTGTGAGTAAGTTTTTTCATAGCGATTCTTCTATCAGTCGTTACCTAATAGCTGGTGCAGCAGGAGGAGGAATGGCGGCTACTTTCAATGCACCTTTATCAGGGCTATCTTTTATCTTAGAAGGTTTATTCTATAAAACAAGTAGGCAATTATTTATTTATGCCGGTATAATCGTGCTGCTTGCTAATCAAACAGCTAATAGTATTTTAGGAAATCAACCTTCTATTATTCTGCTTAGACAAGCAGAACTTCCAGATAATTTATTGATAACTTGTCTTGGTTTAGGGCTTATTACGGGTCTTTCTGGTGTATTGTTTAATTGGATAATAATCCAGGGAAAAGGTCTTTCACAGGTTTTAGCAATTCCTCAATGGCTAAAATCAATCCTACCTTTTATATTAACCGCTATTATACTCTATTTTGACCGTAATTTATTTGGTTCTGGAGCTAATTTAATAAGTTTCCCAATCGGCGCGAACCCTAATCCTAACTACCTATCTTATTTATATTCAATGAAGATATTATTATTAGCATTCGCTTTTTGTTCAGGCATGCCCGGTGGTATCTTTTTTCCATTATTATCTATTGGAGCTATATTAGGTAATCTCTATGGCAGTTTATTATACAATTTAGGATTGATTCCCTCTGACCTTATCATCTATCTTTCTTTATTTGCAATGAGTGGACATTTTGCTGCAATTGTCAGAGCACCCCTTTCTGGTATTTTTTTAATTCTTGAAATGACAGGTGTTTCTCTCCCATGGTTATTTCCTATCACCTTGGTTACTTATCTTAGCTACTTAGTCGCTGAGTTACTAGCAAGTCCTCCCATTTGTGAAAGCCTACTTGATCTGATATTACTTAATCAAACTCACTTCAATCATACAAAAAAGTCTGTTCCTCAATAAAGAGAAAACAGACTTTTTATATTACATGGTACATTTAAGGGGACCCCACTATGTTTGCTCAGTTTAAACGAACTATTCGTTTTAATGGATTAGTGATACTCTTTCCACAATAAATAAACTAAGGCAACAAAGAAGAGTAAGCCTGATACCTGCCATATAACATAGTTCATAATTGAAGCAATAACTAATTTACCAAAATCTTTACCTAGAGGGTAAAATCCTAAAAATTGGGTATCTGCGGTTGACCTCAAACGTTCTTTTAAAATATAAATAATTAACATAATAGCTAGTGGAAATAGAATGAAATTACTTAAAGCATCAAAGCCATTAATAGCAAAATAAATAAAAGAAGCAACAAAATTATAAATCCAAAAATTCTTTTCAACACTTTGCACATATATATTTAGTGGGATCATATTCATCTTCCTTTCTATGGTTTAATTATACTATTTTAAGTTTTCAAGCTAATCAGACTTAGGACCTAAAAGAAAAAGAAGCCATTATTTTTTTAATTCAACCACTCCTTGCGACTTTGCCAACTATAGTTGCTAGATAAGCAGCTAAGTCTTTTGATAAAATTAAGGAAAGTTTAAATAGGAGGAATTTATTATGACTATTGGTGAGCGTATTCAAACTTTAAGGAAGAAGCAAGGCTTGTCTCAAGAAGAACTGGCAAATAAAATTTATGGCTCGCGACAAGCTGTTTCTAAATGGGAAAGTAATCAAAGTAATCCAGATCTCAAAAACATTGTAGCTTTGAGTGAAGTTTTTAAAACTTCAACAGACTCCATCCTAAAAGATAGTCTAGGCGATTTTCAAGCTTTTCAAAGTAACAATCCACTCTTTATTCTAGCCTTTGCCTTAACTTTTTTCATTTTAGTTGGCGTTTGGGCTTATTCAGCGAACCGTTTTCGTGAGGATGAGATCTTTTGGATGGCTTTCTTGTCTGCTATAGCTGGGGGAAGTTTAGGGTATATTGTACAAGTCATTTTACACAAGAATCGTAAAAATCAATAGAAAGACAACATTTAAGAAAAATCTTTAATGTTATCTTTCTTAATGAAACTCGCTTTAAAAATCTTTTTTGCTATAAGATCGAGCAGCTAATATGTAAGAAAGACTGAGTGATAGAATGATATAAACTGACAATGGCATGAGTAGTTCTTGAAAAGAAAATTGATTGGAAAAATTGGTAAATGGAGCAAATAATGGTTCATTTAGAGTTCCTTCACTTTTAGCTAAAAAAAAGAAAAAATAGAAAGACATTAAACTACATATTTGGTAAAAAAATTTACCAATAACATAATATGCAAAGTATGAAAATGAGATCGAACCTATTGAATAAGTAAAGGCAATTAAAACTTCATTAGGAGAGTAGGCCTTGAATTCGGGTAAAAGATAATTTGGTAAAATAAAACTAATAAAAAATAGCGTCCCCATCAAAATAGTGTAAACATATTTAGCTAAGACGATTTTTTCAGCCTCAATAGGTAAACTATTTAAAAGCACTCCCGATTTCTTAAAATTTTCCTTTTCATTCATAATTAGTGGGTACCAAACTGTCAAAACAACGGGACAAATGATTGGAATTTGAAATGAATCGGATAGAACACATCCCACAAAAAATATAGCCATAAAAATCAGTAAATTTTTTTTAGAATTTAAAATAAATTCTTTATGGATTAAAGCTTTCATACTATCTCCTTTCATCAAATAAATTAACCATTATCTCTTCAAGATTAGCCGGATCGATAATCACTTGTTCTCCAAATAATTCTTTAAATAGCTCATAGTTTGACGAAAGGCCCTCAAATCCGACTGATGTTTCTCGGCAATTAATTAATTGGCTCCTGAGCTCGTCGTCTAAAATTTCTTTAGGTCCCTTCACTAACCTGTATTGGTTGAGGAGATAATCTTTTTCTTTATTAATAATCAGTTCTCCATAATGAATCATTGCAATATGATCAGCTATTTTTTCTATATCTGTCATAATATGACTTGAGAAAAAAACAGACTTTTCAGAGTCTTGGATATAGTCAAACAAAATATCTAAAACTCTATTTCTTACGATAGGATCCAGCCCAGAAGTTGGCTCATCAAGAATAATCAACATAGGATCATGTGATAAGGCAATGGCTAAAGAAAGCGCTACTTTCATACCCGTTGAGAGTTCTTCTATTTTTTTAGCTTTTGATAATCCAAATGATTGGGTGTAAGACCAGTAGGTTTCCCAATCCCATTTTTTATAAAAAGGGGCGATCATTTTTCCCGTTTCTTCGACTGTTAAGTGATCATAGAAATAATTTTCCGCATAAACAAAGCCTATCTCTTCCTTAATGGCTACCACATGCTTTTTAAGATCCTTACCAAAAACTTTAATCGATCCACTTTCTGCTTTCATAAGTCCCATAATTAATTTTATGATCGTGGTTTTTCCAGATCCATTCGGTCCCACAAAACCAGTCACATAACCTTTACGAATCTTTAAATCTAAGTTGTTAATTGAGAAGTCAGTAAATGTTTTTGATACTTGATTCATTTCAATCACAAATTCTCCCATTATTTACCCTCCTTATAGATCCTTTCCACCAATACTTTTATTTCTTCCAAACTGAGGTCAATCATCGCACTTTCTTCAATCAGATTTTTAATTAATGCTTCCATTCTTTTTAAGTATTTCCTTCTAATGAAATCATGGTCTTGCTCAGCTATATAGGTACCTTTCCCGACCACTGAAGTTACATAACCTTCTCTTTCAAGGTCTTCATAAGCTCTTTTGGTCGTTATTACACTGACTTTTAAGTCTTTTGCTAAGCCCCTTACCGAAGGAAGTAAGTCTCCTTCTTCCACATCCCCATTTAAAATGGCTTGGATAATCTGTTCTTTTATCTGTTCATAAATAGGCTTGGGATTTAACTTAGATATTAAAATGTTCATTGATTCACCTCACCTTAGTTGTTGTGTATATATACAGTATATACACAACGGTTGTTTTTGACAAGTTTTTTCCATAAAAAAAGCCTCCATTCTTATAATAAAGAATTGGAGACTTAGACTTTTATTTCATATAGGTTACTAACTGATACTCGTCTGTTCTAAATAAACCATTTTTCTTATAAAAACTTTGTGTTTTATCAGTATCGTCAGTCATCAATATAATTTGCCGCACCGCTTGGTATTCTTTTAATATCTTCTGCAATAACTGACTACCAATACCTTGTCCTTGATAATCTTCAAGTACTAAAATATCTTGAATATAGATAATGGTTAGCCCATCCCCTACTACACGTGCTAGGCCAATTAGTTGATCACCCTCCCAAGCTGTCCAAACTTTTAAGCTGTTTTGGATAGCTTTTTCTAAAAGCTCTGGTTCTTTAGTATAGGCTGTCCAACGAACATTTTCATAAAGAGCTAAAATTTGCTCAAATGGAAGCAGTCCATCTTCTCTAATTTCAATATCGTTCATTAAAATCCTTCCTTACTTTATAAACTTAAAAAATCGGCTTAGTTTAACGACGAAAAATAATCATCACAAAACTGATTCCATTGGACTTGATATTCATCATGTGTCAAAACTTTTAAGTCATAAGGTGATAATATGTCACGAGCTATTGCCTCTTTGACAAAATATTCCAAACCCTCATCAGCAGCTGTTTCATAAACTTGAATCGTTTTAAAGCCATTTTCTACAGCATAAGCCAAACGGCTATGCCCGTCTAAAGAGACCCATCTCTTGTTCATTTTTGTAACTGGTATGATGATATCTGTCTGTTTTCTGATAAAAGATGAAATAGCCTGCAATTTGTCCTTATCTACATAGAACTGCGAAGGCTGAATGTGATCCAGTTCCAAATAAAAAAGTTTAACCGGTTGAAATTGTTTAATTATTTGATTGTTTTTATCGAGAAAAGTATCTATATGTTCAGCATAAAAGCGAAAAGCTTCAATTAAAGCTGGAAAATGATTGGCCTCTTTTCCTAGCACTCGGGCCGTATGTCCATTGATAATATGGACACTATAGGGCTGGTTATCAATCAAAAAGGCTCCGTGCTGACTTAAGACTTCCTCATTAAAGCGGTCATCTAGATAATGATTGACCCGTTTAACTTCCAATATACCCCTCCTATAAAATATCCAAAAAATTGATTGCACAACTTAACCGTTAGATTTTAAATCAACTCATTTTATTTTACGATCTTGATCTAATTTGATTCCTATATAAGCTAGAAAGCATCCTGCTGATAATAAAAAGTATTCTTCGGCAACGATATTTTCAATACCCATCATCTTTAAGATAGAGAGTATACATAGAAAAATAGCTATTAGTGAAAGGGTGTTCGCTTTTTGTTTTAAAGTCATTTTAACCTCCATATAAATAATTTATAATTGTATTTTTCTACATTTTAATCAAACGACATCTTTTTTATAACATACTTAAGACTGATACTTCAAAAACAAAAAATTATGTTTTAAAGCTTAACAATTCATTTTTATAAAATATCCAAATAAAACTGATTGCCTACATCCAAGCCTTTCTCAGTAAACCAGATACCCTGGTTATCGTAATCTATCAAGCCTAACTTTTTATGTTTAGACAGGACTGCTTGGTACTTGGTTAAAAAATCAATACCAAAGCGCTGATTAATTTCACTAAATTCAAACCCTTTTAATAAACGTAGGTTCAACATAATATATTCCTTTTCGCGATCTTCCAAAGAAAGCTTTTCACTGATCTGAATAGGATATTCGCCTTGATCAATCATGCCGTAGTAATCATCAAAACGTCGATGATTAACAAAACGCACGAAATCAATATTAGAAGAAGCTCCTAAACCAATTCCTAAATAATTCTTCAACTGCCAGTATTTTTTATTATGGCGACTTTCAACATCACCTTTGGCAAAGTTGGAAATTTCATATTGGTGGAAACCATGTTTTGTCAGTTCTGATTGGATATAATGGTACATTTCTCTTTCAATTTCATCGTCTAAAACGCGCATCTGTCCGGTTAATACCCAACGCTGAAAAGGAGTGTTCTCTTTAATCATTAGGGAATAATAAGAAATATGATTAAGCGGTAATTCCATAGCTAATTCTATGTCCCTTTTTAAAACATCCATGTCCTGTTTAGGGTTAGCAAACATCAAATCAATTCCCAATTTCTTAACACCTAAGTCTTTTAATAAAGCAATCTTTTGATAGACTGTTTCACGATCATGTAAACGCCCCATCATTCTTAAGGTTGCATCATCAAAGGACTGGACTCCCATAGAAAAGCGATTAAACCCATATTTTAAATAGGTTTTTACTTTTTCTTCCGTGACAGATTCGGGATTCATTTCAATCGAAATCTCACAATCTGAAAGAATCACAAAATGACTCTGGATGGCTTCCATAATCTTAACCATCTGTTCAGCTTCTAAATAAGAAGGTGTTCCGCCACCAAAATAAATTGTGTCTAATTGATAGTTTCCACTATAAAGAGCCATTTCTTTAATTAAGTAGGTAACGTATTCATCCATTCTCTCTTCCATATCCACAAAGGTTAAAAAGTCGCAATAATGGCATTTCTTTTGACAGAAAGGGATATGTATATAGAGTCCAATTGTTTCTTGCATAGCTTCTCCCACCTTTAATTCTCTCATTCTACTATAACGAGTTTGATTTAAATTTAATAGTACTTATTCTTAAAAAAGAGAAGACGATTGCCTTCCCAAATACTCTACCAATGAAGAGTCACTTGATGTTCCATTTCAATTGAAGCATCCCCAAACAAATCGAGCAACCAACGGCCATAATCATTGAGTTGGTCCAAAATTAAACGCGCACGGTATATTTCAATCTCTAAAGGACGGCTATCTCCTAGGACATCCCATAAAGCATCTAAATTATGACCCGTGTAGTGGGGCAAATTTAATCGATCAATCAAATAGCAATAAGTCGTCTCCTTGTCTGTAAAGGCTTGGCCATCTAATATAATTTTCATACTCTTCATCCTTTCAATAAAGCTGCTTAAAACTATCATAATGATCGTCAGTGTAATAAATCAGCCCATCATTAGAATACACGATTCGTTCAGATCCACGATGGTGACTGTACCCTGCTTGAATATCAGCTTCATAGTATTGCCTTCCTTTTTTCTTAGGTAATTTACCCTCTCGATTGCCAAATCGATTGCCACCAATCACATAAATCGGATCAGCAGTTGACCAGTTTTGCTTAGTTGCCTCTTCCTTAGTTATATAATTAGCTGGCAATCGATTATATTGATGAATATAGGCAGCGACTTGTTCTAGATTATAATAAAACGCTTCTTCTTGAACGACCTCGCTCGTATTTTCTTGGTTAAGCCATGGATCTGTTTCAACTTTTAATTCTGTAAAACCCTCTCGGCTTGTTTTACTGGAATCACTTGCTAACTGTTCACTGACTGGTTCTTCAGTGAATTCTTGCAAAAACTCTTCAACTTGTAAGCAGCCACTTAAAGAGATGGCTAGAAAAAGTATTAATAAGCTTAATAAATAGTTACATTTCGTTTTCATGCATTCCTCCAAAAATATTTCAGCAACACATAGATACTAGCATACTTTTCGCATATTTATTCTTTTTATTTAAGAGTTAAAGTTTTTTAATTATCGGTAGATTCTGGATTACTTTCAGCAAACACCACCACATAGATCTTGATTTTTGCAAGACAGGATATATTTGCTACTCATATCCAATTACCATATAAAAAACGGTCGAGTATAAATACTCAACCGCATTTTATTCTCCCTATAATATAATCTACCGAACACCTCATGCATCCGATGAACATGTATAAGTAGAATGTTTCTTAATTTCTAATATATCCTAAGCTCTCCCTAAGATAAATGTAGTTAGTTCTTTTAGCAAATCTTATAATTATTCCGTTTCAAGAATACCACTCACAATATGGTCAACATTCCATTTGATCATTGTGATGTATGTATCTCCTTCTTCGCCTTCATTTGCTAATGAATCTGTAAATATTTTCGATTTAACAGGAATTCCTGTTTCTTGAGAAACTGTCTCCATTGTTTTAGGATTGATTGATGTTTCAACAAATAAGGCTTTCACATCACGCTCATTAATAATATCTAAGATACGCTTCATTTGGTCAGGTGTTCCTTGATTATCTGTATTGATTTCCCAAATATAAGCTGCTTCAAAGCCATAGGCCGTAGAAAAGTATTTAAAAGCTCCTTCTGAAGTAACTAAGATTCGTTGATCTTCTGGAATTTTAGCAATTTCATCTTTTGCATATTGGTCTAGATCTTCTAATTCTTTGGTATAAGCTTCTTTATTTTTTAGATACTCTTCTTTATGCTCTGGATCAGCTTCAATTATTTTTTCAGCAATAAGATCAACATATTTAATGCCATTTTGTACGTCTAGCCAAGCATGAGGATCTTGCTCATTTTCTTTACCTTCAGCTGTTAAATGCATAGGTTCTACTTCTTCAGTCACCGCAAAAGCTACATCTTTTTTATCAGTTACATCAAGTAAATCATCAAACCAACCTTTTCCTGTTTCGAGGTTAAATCCGTTATAAAAAACGAGATCAGCTTCAGATACTTCTTGAGCATCTCCTGGTAACGGCTCATAGCTATGAGGGTCTGTTCCAATTGGCACTAAACTATAGACTTCTCCATGTTCTCCAACGATATTCTTAACCATATCAGCGATGATTGAATAACTTGCTACGATTTTTAGGCTTTTATCTTCAGCGGCTTGGGCTTTTACCCCCCCTCCAATTCCTGATAAGATAGTAGATAATAATAGAGTCAATGCAATAAATTTTTTAAATATTTTCATGATACTTTTTCCTTTCTAAAAAAATTGTTTTTTGGTGAAGCAAAAAATGAAATTAAGAAAACTAGTGAACCCAACAAGACAATTGCTGAACTCGTAGGCAGATTATTTTGGAAACTTATATATGTTCCGATTAGTCCCATTGAAGCTCCAATTATTGAGGCTAATAGAATCATATGGATTAGTTTATTTGTCCATAAATAGGAAGTCGCAGCTGGTATAACTAACATAGCAATAACCAACACAATTCCTACTTGGGAGAGTGAGGAGACAGTTACAACGGACAACATAAGCATTAATAAATAATGATAGAAATCCGTATTGAGTCCATATGCTTTCGAAACAACAGGATCGAAGGATGAAATTAATAACTCTTTATAAAAAAGACTTACAATAATAATCACAGCAACGAGTACCCAAAAAGATTGTTCTAACTCAGAATTCGGAACCGCTAAAATATTACCGAACAAGACGTGATTTAAATCGATTCCACTTCGTGCTTGACTAATTAAGATAATTCCTAAAGCAAAAAATGAACTTAAAATGATGCCAATCGCAGTATCACTTTTAATGTTAGATTTTTTTGAAATATATTGAATTAGAACAGCAGCAAAAATCCCAAAAAGCGATGCTCCAAACAACATATTAATACCAAACATATAGGAAAGAGCTACCCCAGGTAATACCGCATGCGATAATGCGTCTCCCATCAAGGCCATCTTTCTTAAAACAATAAAGCTACCTATAATTCCAGACACTACCCCTAAAAAAATTGCGGATAAACCTGCATTAATAACATAGGAAGGTAGGTCAAAGAGTTGAGAAAACACTTCTGTCATTTT
The DNA here is from genome assembly GCF_050409425.1 of Facklamia sp. P13064. Lineage (NCBI taxonomy): Bacteria > Bacillati > Bacillota > Bacilli > Lactobacillales > Aerococcaceae > Facklamia > Facklamia sp. P13064. Next base: position 58,393 of record NZ_JBNUPM010000013.1, read on the forward strand.
AATCACCTAACCCTTTTATTTGAACATTTCCTAATGAGCCTCCGTAGGCTGCTTGAATATTCGCATTAGTAAACACTTCTTTAACTGCTCCCTCAGCGATGACTGATTTATTTAAAATTAAAAGTCGATCAAAGTATGACTGCACCTCATGAAGATCGTGATGTACCACTAATACCGATTTTCCATCACTGCGCAATTGCCTCAAGATATCCACAATAATATTCTCACTTTTGAGATCAATCCCAACAAAAGGCTCATCTAAAAAGAAAACTTCTGCTTGTTGAGCCAGTGCTCGAGCAATAAACACCCTTTGTAGCTGACCACCAGATAGATTACTAATTTGTTTTTTTCGAATATCCTCAATCACTACTTGCTCCAAACAGTAATCCACAATTTCTCTTTCCTTCTTACCTGGTCTTTTAAACAATGGTAAATTAGGGTAAGTTCCTGTTAAAACAGTATCTTCAACTGTAATGGGAAAAGTTAAGTCTAAGTCACTTTTTTGAGGAACATAGGCAATTTTTCTTAATTTATTTTTAATGTCCTCGCCATTATAAGTCACTTTTCCACTGCTAGGAATAATTCCTAACATTGCTTTCATTAAGGTTGATTTTCCAGCGCCATTCGGCCCTATAATACCCTCACTGTATCCAAATGGGATATCAAGGTTCACATCGACTAGTGCTTTGTGCCCAAAATAATCAACATTCAAATGTTTAATTTGAATCATATATATATATACTCCTTTCTTCACTAGTAAGAGTGTACACTATTTTTTAACTTTAAGCAATAAATTATTTAGGAGGGTCTAATGTTTTTGTTTTGTGATTGCTATATCATAATTTTGTTTGGTGGAAAACTATTTTAGTCTAGTTAATTGTAGTTGTGTTATACTAAATTTACTAAGAAAATTCACTAAGAAAGACTAAGGTATTAAAAGCTTATGAAAGAGGGAGAGATAATGAAACGATCCAATGTCAAAGAAAACTATCTTAAAGCGATTTTCAGTTTGAACGGTAGTGAAGAATATGTTTCAAATAAATTAATTGCGGACAGCTTAAATATTTCAGCTCCGTCTGTAACCGATATGATTAGCCGATTAGTTGAAGACAATCTTGTTGAATCCATCGCCTATAAAGGAGTGCGTTTAACCAGACAAGGATTAGAAAGTGCGATTAAGGTTGTGCGTAAACATCGCATTGCCGAACTTTTTTTAATGAAAATCTTAAAATATGACATCACGCAAGTTCACAACGATGCTGAAACCATTGAACATTTAGAAAGTGACTATTTTTTTGATAAATTAGAAAAACTGCTAGATTATCCAAAATTTTGTCCTCATGGAAGTATTATTCCCACAATTGATAATTATCAAGAAGTTTATCGGACACCTCTATCATCATTTAGTGAAGGTGACCACCTAGTGTTTCGTCGCTGTATCGATAAACATGAACTACTAGAATACTTACAACAAATTAATCTTGAATTAAATCAAAGAATTCACCTAGATAAGATTGATGACACAAATCGTATTTTTATTTTTTCATATAACGATGATCAAACAGCCTATTTTAGTTTCGATATGGCAGAATTGATTTTCTGCGAAAAAATTTAATTTCTAAGACTATTAAAGATGAGTCTATTGGCAAATAAAATATACCCACTTTCGCATCCTATCATCATAAAAAAACGCTGGATAACTTCCAGCGTTTTTAATTGGTTCTATAATTTATAGGGTTGATGGCCGAAGGCCTCAACTCTATTTTTTACTTT
>NZ_JBNUPM010000014.1:0-47985 GCF_050409425.1 Facklamia sp. P13064
TAGTTTTATCCCGCAAATTTTTAAAATTTCAGGACATTTTCATTTACGGTTGACAGTTTTGAATGTATAGACTATTATTTAAAAATGTTGAATGTATAGACTATTATTAAAGCTTCTTAATAAGACAGATCGAAATGTTAATATTTTTTGTAATAGTATTTCTATTTTTTCTAAAAAAACAGATCAAAAAACTCCTTTGATTCATAATTACACATATATAATGCTCTCTGCAAATTATACTGTCTTCATGATCTAAGGAGTTATTTGTTTATATTTAATTATTAAATTTAGGGGTTATTTTAAACTGGATCATCTTAGTTCCAATCAGCTAAAGATCCCATTGGATCCCATGGTTCTAATTCAATGACTGGTTGATTAAGAGCATCTAACCATTTTTGATCAAGGTATTTCTTATCAACAGTCACTTGATAGTTATACTCGTCAAACCATTGATCACTCATTGAGAAGATACCTTTATCGCCAGATTTTTCACCCCAACTGTTCTCAACCTTCCAATTGACTGGTTTACCATCAGCATCTAGGTCCACACCTACTAAAAGCATGGCGTGAGTTAATAAACTCTCCCCATAATCTAAGCGCTCAGCCTTATTTAATTGAGGCGCTTCAGCTAAGATAGCCTCATATTCGTATAAGTCTTTATCCATAATACCCAATTCACGATCACTCATCTTACCAACATCACAACCAAACCAAACTGGCTTGCCATCTTTGATTGAAGCAATTGCAGCTTCTTTAAGCACTTCAATTGGTGCATTAATATAAGTAATCGGGTGGCCTTCGGCTACAGAGGCTAAATATTTAACAGTGAACGCCCGTCCGAAAGGCTTATCTTCAGTCGGTGCGTTGATTACACTGACTTTACCTTCTAAATCCCAACCCACATACTTATTAAAGAAATCTTGTGGTGTGATGTCTTCAATACGGTGATATTTTCCATCCTTGTCGCGGTAACTGTAAGAGAACTTCTCTGGAACCTGTCCCAAGGCTTTAACTAAGATGTTGTATATAACATACAGCATATCCTCTTTCATTGCTTTCAAATCTTCTTTTGAAGCCTTATTTTGATAAGCCGTTCTTAATTCTTTAGCAAAGGCTCTTAAACGTTTAGTAATGATTGCTACCATTTCATAAGTATTAGAAGAATGGTAAGTTTCTGGCATTACCGATTTAGGAACTGAACCATACTTTTGTAGTAAGGCTGTGAACATATCCCATTGTCCACCATCTTCGACCGGCGCTTGCAATAAATGTTGTACCACACGTGAATTTAAAGGTTCCTCTACCGTTTCAATGATAGAATCCAAGAAGAAGTTTGATTTTTCTAACTTATCCCAGAAGAGGGTATAATTTTGCGAAAATTCAAAAGTTTCTAAATTTAACTCTTCCATTGTATTTACACGCGCACCGTTTAAGGCAGCAAACATCCAGCAACGACCGCTTTTCTTCTGATCGGTAATCTTGCCTCTTTTTGTTTCATCGGAGAAAACGAAGGTATGGTCTCTCACGGCCTCATTATTAAATGAAGATTGATTGAACCCAACTTTAGCTACCGCATTTTCTACTGCATGATTGATCGTTTCTGCTTGATATTTTGTTTTGAATGATTGTATTAATTCTTGATTGATTGTCATAGTCATTTCCTTTCTTTAAATAAGATTTTTTAGAGTCCATTCTAATAATAGAGAACTTCTTCATTTATTCTGGCTAGTCTTTAAATATTTTTCTAAAGAATAGCTTAAAAAATAATCACTACTATTCACACCACTTCCTTTAATAACTAATCATTTTAACTAATTAATAAGATATAGGACTGGCCTTCAAAGCTTAAATCCCTTAAGAATTTATATAGAATTAGCGATTAACTAGACTTCTAAACTTACTATATAAAAACTCAGTGCCACCATTAAACTTAATTAATTATATAAAGCTACAGCCATTCCCTAATAATATTTTATAACAAAATTAGAGTACTTGCAATAAATTTTTAGGTTAACCTAAAATATCCTTCAGTCTATACCTTGCTAAGTCACAACATACTTTATGATCAGTCATCGAATATAGCTACAATTTAAAAATTCCAGCCACAAACCCCCCACTTGATTGAAATGAACCTTAGATCAGATATATTGTACAAAAAGTGCTCCTGGATATCCACAATCGGGTCTTACTTGACATCTTACCCTATCACCAAAGAAAATTTAATTCTCAGTGGTCATTTTTCTGATATCATTATCAAAATCTTTATTGATAGTCGTTAAGTGAAGATTGCACCATTCTAACCATCCATTAGTCTTTTGATGAAAATAATTCAAATTTCCTGCTAAGACTTGCTCAAAATACATTGCAATTCCTTCGGTAAAGAGTAACCATAAAAAATAGTTTTCACCTTGCTCAAATTGGTCAAAATTACCATATTGTTGATGATAGATATGCCCTAATTCTTGAAAAATAAGTCCATGCATACGGTCTTTACTCATCCAATCTCATTCGATCATTTTTTCAATTCCCACTAGAATATAAGTTCTTCTGTCCAGTTCTACCACCCAACCTGCCCCATTACATAAACCTAAATAAAGCATAATTGTAAAATCTAGCTCTTTGCCAAATGCTTGAATAACTTTTTTATTTAACCCCCCAGTTACTTGCCTAAATGAGTCTACTACTTTGAACCGCTTTTTGCTTTCTGAAAAAGTCCTTTTTTTAATGGGGAAATAATCGTTTAAAAGCTAAACTTCCCACCAACAAACACTCTTTTGGCGTCATCAGACAGTAAATCCTGATAGTTGGCTAACCATCTATCCATATATTCTTTCATAAACTGATTTGAAACTGCCCATTTACAAATAATGGATCAACTTCAGCAGTCACATTAATGATTTCCATACCAAGTCTCCTCTTATTACCTATGTCAGCATATCCTATAGATCGGATCATTGCCAAACAAAGACCAGGATAATTTAAGCTATTTACAATTAGTCATATTCAGCCAACTAGCAATTTCTTCAGCTATTTTTTCAGGTTGGTCTTGATAGATAGCATGACTCGCGTTTTCGATAATTTTCATGCTTATATTATCATTTAAATTTTTAGATCTTTTTAGCTTGGTCGGTAAAACCTCTTGAAGATCACTAATCAGAAGCAATGTAGGTGTTTTATATGCTTTACTAGTAATCGATAACTGAATCGAATGATTAAGACTCAAAAGATTCAAAGCGCTCTCCTCGTTCATATATTTATAATTACCGCTAGATAGGATCTGTTTTGCATTGATCAGTTCATCTTCCAGTGATACTCCAAAATCTTCACTTGAGATAATCCCTCCATCAAGTAAAATGACTTTAGTAATATTACTTAAATGTGCAGCTAGAAAAGCAGCTATTTCACCCCCGATAGAATGCCCTATTATAACAGATGGTTTCTCCCCGATAGTATCCTTATAAAAGTTAATCAGGTCTTCTTTAGCTACTACATTGTCATTAAAGGCCTCTTCATGTCCGGGTAAATAGAGATAATTTACTCCTAAGCCTTTTTTAGACAATAATTTCAAAAAAATTTCACTCTCTTCCTTCATGCCACCAAAACCATTAATAAAATAGATACATTCTTCTAACATATTGCTCTCCTTAATCTTATCAAAGACAGATTGTTAAAGTGGTTAAATACATAAATTAATTATACAGCGATACTAAGACAACTTTCAAAGTGTTTTGAATGTTCCACAAACTTGCTCAATGGATAAAAATCATACATTTATGGGGACTTTAACTCAACTTATAAGCAAATAGTAATAATTACATTTTAACATAGTAATAGTTGCTGTGTTTAGCTTGTTTATACCGTAGCTATTATCATTTATGTTGGTCTAGTAGCCTATTGATATACCAGTTATTCATCTTTGTACTCTTGTCGCAACAATCTTATTCTCTTTTGTACAATTTGGAGTCATTTCTTAATAAATTGTTGAAAATTTACCTTACTTTTACTTAGAATTTACTAAAAATTTACAATGCTCTGCTAACTTATATCTAGATGAATAAATCATCAATAAATTATAAAGAAGGATTGAGTCAATGAAAAAAACAGTAATTCTATCATTATGTGCTTCTGTATTAATGTCAGTATGTGCCCCTACAATGATTTTTGCTAAACAAGAAGAAGGTCAATGGTCGGAACTTCCAGTAGCAACCTTGGAAGAAGGCCGTGCGTTAACTGAAGATTTATCTCTTATTTCTAAAAACCGAGCAAAATATGTCTTCTTATTTATCGGAGATGGCATGGGAAATATCCCTGTTTCTGCGGCTGAATATTACTTAGGTCCAGATAATGGTGACGAAGGTAACGGTCAAGCAGTCGCTCAACCGTTAAATTTTGCTAAATTTCCTGTTGTTGGTCTGCAAAACCCAACCGATGCTGACCATTATGTTCCGGACTCTGCTGGTACTGCTACCGCATTTGGAAATGGCGTAAAGATTGATTCAAACGTCATTGGTCTAACACCTGGCTATACCGAACAAACAGAATCAATTGCTGAAAAAGCTCAAGCTCAGGGAAAAGCCGTTGGTATCCTATCGACAGTAACTTTAAATCATGCGACTCCTGCTGCCTTCTATTCAAACGTTGAACACCGTAGAAATTATTACGAAATTGGTGAACAAATGGCTGCTTCAAACTTTGAATATTTTGCAGGGGGTTCTCTTGGTAAGCGAACAGGTGCTGAAGATGATCAAAAAGACTTATACGAGGTATTAGAAGAAAAAGGATATATGGTAGCAGATACTCAAGAAGAATTCGATACTATTACTGCTGACACTGAGAAAGTTTATGCACCTGCATCTGTTCTTTCTGAATCAGATGGTTCTTCTATGAAATATGCGATTGATCGACAAGAAGGTGAACCTACATTAGCAGATATGGTCGCTAAAGGAATTGAAGTCCTAAGCGCTAACGAAGAAGGTTTCTTCATGATGACAGAATCTGGTAAGATTGACTGGGCAGAGCACGCTAATGATGCCGCAACAACTATTAAAGAAGTGATTGACTTTCAAGACTCGATCCAAGAAGCAATTGATTTCTACTATGAACATCCTGAAGAAACTTTAATCGTTGTAACTGCTGATCATCCTACCGGCGGTTTCACCATCGGAAACTCGGAAACAGGTTATAACTCTTACTTCCATTTACTAGACAATCAAAAAGTTTCTCAAGAACAATTTGATGTAATCTTTGCTAAGGCCAAAGAAGAAAATCCAGAAATGACTTTTGAAGATGCTGTTCCATTACTAGAAGAAAACTTCGGATTTATCTTTGACCTGGAAGCAGAAGAAGTTGTAAAGACTGCTGGCGAAGTCGAGAAAGCGGCTGAAGAAGGTGAAGAAGAAGCCAAAGACTTAATGTTAGTAACACCTTATGAATTAGCAGAATTACGTTATGCTTTCGAACAAACAATGAAACCATATGAAGAACGTAATCTGGGTCAAGCAGATATTATCAAAGGCTACCATGCATATGAACCATTATCAATCGCTGCTACACGTCTATTAGCACGTAAAGCTGGTTTAGCATTCACAACTGTTGACCACTCACCTGAGAAAGTTCCAGTTTTTGCAATCGGTGCTGGCGCTGCAATGTTTGAAGGTAATTTTGAAAATACAGATATTGCCTATAAGATTTTAGCAGCCATGGGATTATATGAAGGTGGCGATACTAAAATGACTCCTTTAGAAGTAACAAAGAAGTTTTCTGGATCTATTGAGGAAAACGATAAAGAAGAAGCTTCTAAAGAAACAGTTGAAGTAGAAGAAGTTTCTGAAGAAAGTGTTGAAGAAAGTTCAGATTCTGAAACAAGTGAGGAAAGTTCTGAAGATTCATCGGCTGAAGAAAGCAGTAACTCTGAAGAAGAACCTGAAGAAGTAATTGAAAGCTCTGCTGAATAATTAATACATTAGTCACAAAAAGCACAGCTAAGATAAGGCTGTGCTTTTATTCTTTAAGGAGAATCTTATGCAACTTAAATCTATTTTAGCAAGTTTCCTTTTGTTTATTTCCCTACTCTCACCTTGTTCTCTTGTTAAAGCTGAAAGCTCAAGCATGAAAGAATTACCTTTCAGCGGATACTATCTAGCCCCTGAAGCAAGTAGTATTGAAGGATTGCTTTTTCAAGAAAACCAATTAATCATCTATATTAAAGATGAATCAAGGTATGCTCACCCTGTTTATGGACACGGCCATGAAGATAACTATGATAATGAACAGCAAGATGTGGAAAAAGATATTAAATCAAACAAAGACCATCACGATGACACCATTGATCAAGAATTTATAGAATGGTTATTCGAATTTAATGCTTACCCTTATCCAGACCTTAAGAATTATTCTATATCTGTTCAAGAGAGATATAAGAAAGAAAATAATCTTCCAATTAACTTAAAAGAAGTTTATCTAGCCATTGTAGATCAGATAACACCTGAAATGACACAAAGAAATATCTTAGACTTGATTAATCAAACGATTCCTGACATTTCATATACACAAAAAAATGATTATAATTATTTCACTATTTCCTGCCCAACTATCACTGTAAATAACGATCATTGGACCGTCCAATTATTCGGTGAAGAAATTTTTTCTTTTGTGCAACAGTCTGGACAATTAATAGATAATCATGGAAATACTTATGAATACATTGACGGAATTAAACCCAACTAATTGCTGAAAGGTGTGAACTAATGAAAAGAATATTTATTACTTTATTAATTTTAACTGCCTTAACCCTTAATCTACTTTTTCCACACGCCACTTTCGCACAAGCAGAAGCTGATGTTAAAGAAACAAACCATATGAAAGTAGACGGTCATCACCAAGGACATCACATTAAGGCTAATTTTATCCCTGATAAAATTCTTAATCCTGACGATAGTCTATATGAAGCACCAGAAAAAATTGAAAAGTACGTTGGTATATATCAAGCACAAGCAACAGTTCCTAAATTGAATCTTAACTTAGATATCATTGTCTCAATCGAAGAAAGCGGCTTATTTAATATGGCCTACTATTTTACACAACGAGAAAAAGGAGAAAGTATACGTTTCTACGTAGATGAGAATGAAACAATTGAATCTATACCCGCTCCATATCAAGACCTCGTTATCTTGACAGGAGGTCTCAAAGAGTTTGAAGGTGGCTTAGGCTCAGGCTTAATTCGTAAAACGGTGTCACCGGTAGTACTATTAAATAATCAAGGCAAACCCGAAAGCTTATATCCTTATCAATCAATGGCATATGATCTGCGAGAAAATTATCAAAATGCTAGGGTTTATCAAGACCTTGGTCTTTATATAGTAAATGATGAAATTGTGATCGATGTAAACCATTTGATTGGTCTAGATGATGAACAAGAAAATAGAATCGCATTAAAAGCTACAAGTTTTAAAAATGAAGATGCTTTCCTAGTTGAAAAGAAAACATATGAAATTCTTCAAAAAGCTTTTGATCACTATCTTGATGATTATAATGATTTTAAGCTTCAATTTAAAAATAGTAATGACTTTGTTCAAGTCATTCAAGCAATGCATTTGAAGACCAACGCCAGTTTTCCTGCCGATACTAAATTTGAACTGATCGATCCTAGTCAAGTCAATAAAGATTCTGAAAGTGCCCATACATTTGCTTTGCTCATTAATGACCAAATCTTATATTTTTATGATGGACACAAATTATTTGTTGCAAATGAAATTGAAAATAATAATAGATGCTATTCTGCAAATGAATGGCAAACGAATTAATAGTTGAAGTCACCGAAAATTAAATTCTAAAATTTTCCATCCAGCCAAACCCTATTAAATAATCAACAACTACAAATAATCCCTTGTTAGATTGAGCAAATCGATTGAAGATAAATACCATCTTTGCTAATGTTTAAATAAAGGAGATGGTATGAATGTTTTTAGTTATGCAACATATAAAACCTAAAGTAGGCAAAACAGAAAGCATCATCAATAAATTATCGAATCGTGAAATCATAAATGATCAACCAGGTTTCATTAATTTATCAATCAGTAGAGGCATTGAAGAGGATTTAATTGTGGTTTTAGGCTCATGGAAATCACAAGAAGATTGGAAAAATTGGGAAAATTCAGAAGATCGAAAAAAATTAGACGATCCAGATGACAGTGAAATTGAATCGATGGAGTCACATAAATTAGAAATTCTAAAGGACGAAAAAATGCCTAAAAAATAATCCAAGTTATCTTAAATAATTCGATAGGATTAGGAAACAAAAGAGCAAGCAGCATGTGTGCTGTTTGCTCTTTATTTAGTTAATTGATTATAAACTATCTATCAAATCTAACATCTCACTATTTTCAGGGATATCTTTCATGGAATGACCGTAGTGAATATATCTCAACTCACCTTTTTTATCTACCAACATTTGAGCTGGCATCCGTCCCATCTTAAAAAGATTTACTTCTTGACCATACAATTTTAATACCGAATGGTTTGGATCAGGTAGACCATAAAATTCTAAGTCATTTTCATGCCAGTAGTCTGCGAATTTTTTTTCGTTTTCAGGACCAATGACGACAATAGCGGTGTCTCTTTTTTCAAACTGATTATAATCTTTATGCAACTGCATCATGTGCTTGCGGCAGAAAGGTCATATAAAGCCTCTGTTTAATACAAGCATTACATTTTTACTTCCTCTGAAAGCTGAAAGCTTAACTGTCTTTCCTTCGAAATCTTTTAATTCAAAGTCTGGGGCCTTTTTATTGACTTCAATACTTGCCATAAAATTCATCTCTTTCCTTTCACTGATTAAACAATATACTATTTAAAAATCACTATCTTTCAGCTTTATTAAATCAATAAAGTGGTTTAATGATTAATCTTAAAGGATTAACTTTTTATATCCACTTTAATAAAACACTTTAAATAGTTGATACATACAACTTACCACTCATTGCTTAGTCATTTTAAATATTTACAAAGCTTATTGTTATAATGTTTTTGTTTAAAAATAAGAGACATGAATTTAATTTCATGTCTCTTGTTTTTAATTTATATCAACACTTTTGACCTACTCATTAGCTTCAGTAAGAACTTTTTGAACAGCTGGATCTTCCTTAAGATGTTCTACCATACGCTTAACGTTTGGATAGTCTTTATACGTTTTTTCTAAATTCTTAGTCCAAGTTGCAAAAATGAATGCTAATGGATCAAGCACAGTACGTTTATTTTGGTAGAGGTGATTAGAATCACCAATAATATCATCAAGATGTTTGAAGTTCGCATCAATACGAGCAGGTGCTGCCGCACGAGCCATTTCAATTACATCTATATCTTCAGATGTTGTGTAACGCTGTGGGTTAAAGAACGGCCAGAATGATGGATGAATATCTGCAGAAAGGAATAGAGATGTTTCATCAAACTCAAAAACATTTTCTAACCCTTCATTAGGTCCTAAATCTTTTTCTGGAACGGAATTAGCAATGTATTGTAAAATTGCTCCTGCTTGAGTCATCGGACGATCGGCTCCAATTTCAAGAGCAGGAACCATTCCTAAAGGATTAATTTTACGATACTCAGGATCATTGTAATCCACACGAATGGTTTCATACTCAAGACCAGACCATTCTAAAGCGATCCAGCAAGCCAAGGAACAAGTACCAGGTGCATAGTATAATTTCAACATTTTATCAAACCTTTCTTTTTTTTATTGATTATATTATAGCATTAAAAAGTGTCATAGGAAATAATTGAGTGAATTCGATAGCATGCTTTTAAAATAAGAGTAAGCTAGTAACTAACTATTTTTAAACAGCAGCTGTAACTCCTCCATCAATGACAAACTCAGATCCGGTTGAATATCTTGCTTCATCGGAAGCTAAGAATACAACTAAATTAGAAACTTCTTTAGGCTGAGCCACTCGGCGCATAGGAATAGTTTCTTTAAATTTATCAACCGCTTCCTTAACACCCGGTTGTTCTAACATTGGTGTGTGTACTACACCAGGATGGACAGAATTAACGGTTATATTATATGGAGATAACTCTCTCGCTGCTGATTTCGTCATTCCTCTAACCGCAAACTTAGTGTCTGTATATCCGATCGCCCCACCTACTAAACCATTCATAGAAGAAATGTTAATTATAGAACCATACTTTTGTTGCTTCATAATAGGTGTTACGGCTTTAATACCTAAAAAGACGGAAACTTGGTTGATATTCACAATTTTCATGTAATCGTCTAATGAAACATCTTCAATTTTCATATTATAAGTGATACCTGCATTATTAACGAGCGAGTCTATCCTGCCCCATTTATCCATTGTCGCATCAATTACCTTTTTCCAGTCACTTTCTTTGGTCACATCTTGTTTAACAAATAGAACATTTTGACCAAGTTCTTTAGCAACTTCATTACCTTTTTCTTCATTAATATCAGTAATGACAACCTTAGCTCCTTCAGCTAAAGCGACCTCTGCATGCACTTTCCCCATCCCTTGAGCGCCGCCAGTAATAATTAAAACTTTACCTTCTAATCTTTCCATTTTGTTTCCTCCTAATATAATTTAATACTTCCTCCATCAACCATAAATGTTTGACCTGTGATGTAACGTGATTCATCACTTGCTAGAAAAACTGCGACTGGTGCGATATCTTTGTCAATATCACCAAATTTTTGGAGTGGAATACCTTGAACGACTTTTTCATAATATTCAGGGTTTTCAGCACGCCAAGCATCGACACCTTCAGAATAGGCTATAGGTGAAATGACATTCACATTGATACCATCTTTACCAAACTCATTCGCCATCACACGCGAAATCCCACGAATCGCTTCTTTGGCTGCTACATAAGCCCCTTGATGGTTATCACCCTTAATGGCTGCTCCTGAACCAAAATTAATGATATTTCCTTTAGTCTTTTTAAGATATGGAATAGCTAGTTGACTCAAGAAAAAGGTAGCATAGAAACCAGACTCCATTGATAGAGCTAAATCTTCTTCTGTAATATCTAAGAAGCTCTTCATCCTTGAAGCATGAGCATTATTGACCAACACATCGATTTGATGATAGCGGTCAACAACCCCTTGAATGCACGTTTCTAAGGCTGATTTTTTAGTCAAATCAGTCTTGATAAAGAAGGTATTATATCCCTCCTCATTTAGAGAACGGCTTAAAGCCTCGCCTTTTTCTTGATTAAGATCGACGATTGCTACTTTTGCCCCTTCTCTAGCATAGGCGCGGACAATGGCTGAACCAATTCCACCAGCCCCGCCTGTTACTATTGCCACTTTATCTTTTAAGCGCTCCATTCTATTTCCCCCTTATAATTTATTTTTGAATCTGTAACATCTGCATATTTTAATCATACGCCACTTTAAGAAAATTGGCTAATAAAGCGACTCGTAAAAACGTCCTTAGGGTTGCTATAAATACATTTGTTAAAATTTTAAACAGTTAGGATAAAAATAATTTTAATCCTTTATATTTAAATTCCGTATAGGGCGGGTCATTCAGTTGAAGCATATCTTCTTGAAGCATTTCCTGTAATAAAGTGTTGATATATAAGTCACCGATCTCTGTAAGTTCTATAAAAGCTTGCAATTCTTTTTTAAAAGCATCTTGATAGCTATTCGGATCTTTTAAATAACTAATTACAAAATCTTTTTCTTCACGACTATATTCCATTTAACCCCCTCCTTCTCTATTAAAAGCATCCTCTTATCCATATTCGGTGGCAAACCAGACGGCTTAAAAAAACCTCCTGCTGATACAGGAAGTTTAAATAAGTCGCCCACTTAATCTTCATAAGATTTAAAGGGATCGTTTGAATTAGGTAATCGGTCTGGTGTAATGGTTAAGCCCATTTCTCTTTGTTCATGATTCAATTCTTTGATGAGGGATAAAATAACTAAAATAAGAATGAAAACAAAGGGTAAGGAAACGATTATTAAGACATTTTGAATAGCTAGTAAACCGCCAGACAATAGTAAGACAACCGCAATAATTGAAAGTGTAAATCCCCAAGTAATCTTAGTTCTATTATTAGGCTTGATATTACCTTCTTCCGACAACATGGCCAAAACAAAAGTCGCTGAGTCCGCTGACGTAATAAAAAATGAGACAACAAGAATAATCGCCACTAAAGAAAGAAGGCCGCTTAAAGGATAATAGTTAAAGGTTGCAAATAGCAACTGTTCGGGTTCAAAAGCTGTTAAGTCGGCTATATTCATTTGAACATTGGCTGCTAAAGTTCCAAAAGTAGAGAACCAAATAAAACTTAATAGCGTAGGAAGTAGAAGTACCACCGTTAAAAACTCACGTATGGTGCGTCCGCGCGAAATACGGGCTATAAAAATCCCCACGAAGGGCGACCATGAAGTCCACCATGCCCAATAAAACAAAGTCCAAGTATTAATCCACTCCCTCTTATCCCTATCAAAAGCGGCTGATCGAAAACTCATTTCAATAAAATTTTGTAAATAATTACCCAATGATTCTGTAAATGTGTTTAAAACACCGACAGTCGGGCCTACAATAGCGACAATGGCTAATAGACAGCCCGCTAAAAGCAGGTTTAAATTGGAAAGAATTTTAACCCCTTTTCCTAACCCTGAAATAGCAGAAAGTATAAATAAGATCGTTGTGATAATTATAATAATAATTTGGACACTATTAGAAATAGAGATATTAAACAAATAATTTAACCCACCATTAATTTGGGCTGCGCCAAAACCAATAGTAGTTGCGACCCCAATAACAGTGGCAACAATCGTTATTGTATCCACTACTGTTCCGATCCAGCCCGTTGCTTTATTTCCTAGTAAAGGTTTTAAAGTATGAGATAATAGGTAGTTTTCTTGCTTACGAAAACCAAAGTAAGCTAGGGCAAGTGCTACCACACCATAGATCGCCCAACCATGTATCCCCCAATGGAAAAAAGTAAAGCGAAAGGCATCCGCTAACGCTTCTTGACTTCCTGCTGGAGCAATCGGAGTCGAAATAGCAAAGTGTGACAAAGGTTCTGCCGCTCCGTAAAAAACAAGCCCAATTCCCATACCAGCGGAAAACATCATAGCTACCCAAGAAGTGGTCGAATATTCAGGTTTTGAGTCGGGTTCTCCTAAGCGAATCTGGCCTAAGGGACTAAGTATGAAATAAATACAAACTAATAATATTAGTGGAATGAGTAGAAGATAAAGCCAACCAAAATTGTTTGCCACCTGATCTTTTAAAATTTGTGTTCCAACACTTAATTCATTAGGAATAAAAATACCTAAAATAACTAATAAAAATGACGTTATAAGCGATGCATGATATACTGAAATTTCTTTTAACTTTTTCAAATTATTCCTCCTAAATTCATTTTAAAACAGGGCTTTTATACTATCAAAATTGACTTTGTTTGTAAAATTTACCCATTTTTCATCGTAAGACTTGTTGTTTTTGACAAGATTTTATATAGTTAATATTTATAAGTATTCAATAGAAAGGATGCCCTTATGACCAAAAAAATTATTGGTAAAATTACTAGTGCTTATTTTATCTTCACCATACTGACCACACTTTTTGTCCATTTAGGTTTAGAAATTAAAAAAATGAATTGGTAACTTTCGATACTCCCATTCAAAGCTGGGTACGCGACCTTCAAAATCCCTTGATGGACAAAATCATGCTCTTTATTACCCACTCTTCAAGTGCCATACCAGTCTTAATTTTTTTCGCCATCATCCTTTTAATGCTTTTTAAAAAAAGAGCCTTTAATAAAATGCACTTCCTATTGATAGCTATTCCGGGAACTTTGGTTATTAATACAATTCTAAAGTTGATTTTCCAAAGAGACCGACCAGATTTGCTCAATCTTTTAGTTGAAGAAAACTTTTATTCTTTCCCATCTGGTCATGCTATGATTAGTTCTACCGCTGTCTTTGCCATAATGGTCTTATGTTGGCGTAGCAAGCACTTTTATAAAATTTTAACTTTAGGTTTAATTTATACTTTTCTAGTTGGTTATTCCCGCGTTTATCTAGGAGTACATTTCCCTTCGGATATTATAGGCGGCTGGATGATTAGTTTCGCTTGGGTGGTCTTAGCTCAAAAATTAATTTTAAACAAGAATGTGATTGAATAAAAAAGCCAGCTCAATTGTACTGACCCCTTAAACCCGAACAAGGTTTTAGGGGGTCGGTACATTGAGCAGGACTCTTTTTTTAATTAGCTTAAAATCTTAAAGATAAACACGTTAAGCTACCGTCAATTTTCTTAAATTCATCAGTATTTACTACTTTTACAGGATAACCTAAACTTTCAATATGTGCTTGTGTTTTAGGGTGACCTTCAGGAACCAGCACCGTCCCATTGATATAAAGACTGTTGATGGCATAGAGTTCTTCCGCTTCAACCACATATCGCTTATATTTTTGGAAATCCTCGACCTTATTCATCACCGAACTAACTAACATATTGTTATTTTCTAAATAAATAACAAAGTCTTTTAAGTGCAGTCCTTCTGTGACCGGCACCGTTGAAGAAGTATAGCCAAACTGGCGCACAATTTGGTCAAATTGTTTAGCCCCTTCTTGATTAGTTCGATCGGATAAGCCCACATAAAAATGCTTATCTACTAGCATCACATCTCCACCCTCCATAGTTCCGGGTGCCTCAATGTAAAAGATTTGATCTTCTTTATAGAAATCCTTAAGTACTTTTTTCATTTCATATTTTTCTCCATTACGCGATTCTTTGGGTGAATTAGTCACAATCGCAAACTCTGCCATAACCACAGCTGGATCTTCAACAAAACAAGAATCAGGGTATTCTTCTAAAGGCTCTAAAGCAGTGACTTTTACTCCTAATTCTTCCAATGCTTTGACATAGTTAGCGTGTTGCACCAAGGCATCTTCATAAACTGGTTGCTCTTTAGAGAACATTCCAGTCGTAATACCTTCTAACATTGATTGACTAGGTGTTCTAACGATGGCATGCGAAAATTTTAACATGTAATTCCTCCTGTTTTTTTAGTTATTGATGTGTTGGCACTATTGTATTTATTCAAGGACTTGTATTTATTTTATTTGTTCAATTAATTTGTTATCAATACTTAACAAATCAATTAGGACAATGTCTTCATGTTTGATTTCGTATAACTGATTTTCAGTCAAATCATCGATTGTTGAAGAAGAAAGAACAAATGATTCCTTGGTTTTTTCTATAATCCTACCTTGAAGTATAAAATCATTCTCGGTAGTTATAATTGATACTTGTTTATTCACTAAGATAGGCTCATTGATTGGGTCTTTTCCTTGAAATTGTTGTTCATAATCTTTGGTCAGTGAATATGGGTCGTAAAGATTAATTGATTTATTATAATCAATTATTTTTTTAAAATTTTTAAGATAGCAAGTTGAAGAAACGTTATTGGATATAAATGCATTTTTCCTATATTGAAAACTCTCAATCATTCCATATTCATTAATTGAAATTAGAGTTGAGAAGTCGTCTTCAATTGCAATTAAGTATCCAAGTGAAAAATATTCTTCATTTTTGTTACTAAATTCAGAATAAATTTCTACTAATTGATTTGTTTTTAAAGTTAATTCTAATTCATTCATATAAATCAGCTCCTTAATTAGATTGCTAAATTCTCATGAAATTCACTCCCTTTTTTTAGTGGTTATAGGTGGGGTTAGTGAATGGCCGTTTGTAATCTTTCTATTATTTAGGCTTTTTAGTAAAACTTTGTAACCTATTGTCCTCCTATAAAATGAAAAAGTTCCAGCATAGGCTTTGGTTCTAGTAGGATACACTATTCCTCCAAAAACAAAGTGATGGTTTTCTAACAATGCATTATAATTCATAGCTTATCTCTTCAAATAAATCAGCTTGTTCCACTCCTGCTTTTGTCTTTTCATGCTCCTTTCTTTCAATAGATAATCTTTCAACTTTTTTCTCTAGACTCTTCCATTAATAAGTTGAACTGTCTTACACTTTCCTCTCGGAATATAGGAAGGACAGATTGTTTATCGATATATTTTACATTTCCACTGAAACTTTGCTTTAATCGAAAGGCTTCTCCTAAACGTTCACTATAGTCGAAAATGCTAATAGGTGTGTGTCTAATCGCATGCTTGATAGATAGTCTCCCAATTTTTATTTGTTCAATTTAAAGCTTTATTAAGCATCGGTATATTTAATTGGTTAAAAAGCTAGTGTCTTAAAACTATCCACCTGCAAGATGTTTGTATTTTCTTTTAATCGTTTAAGTATTGATTTATTGCCGATACCATTTAGCTCTTTGAACGATAAAATCAGCTTTGCAATCGCTCGATTCATTTTTTCCAATATTTTCACTCCAATTGATTTGTCTCATTAATTTTATCAAAAAAACGCTTTAAAGTCTTAGCTATTCATAGTTAATATTTAGAGAATCTAACTTCGGAATGACCGATATAAAAGACGCTCCTGCTGCTTAAACTCTATTTTTTTGACTTACAAGCTATGAGGAGTAAAACGAAGCCATAGATAGACAACCGTCTATATAGGAGAATGTAAATGAATTGAGAAGAACTTAGTTTATTACTAAAAGCAATCGCCGATCCTAATCGTCTCAAGATCTTAGAACTTATTTCATGTCAGGGAAAGAGAGCTAGTGAACAAACCACGACCTATTGCTGGCATTGAGAATTTAAAAGTAGCTAATTTCAGTCCTGAAATTTCCCCTTCAAAGGTAAATTGATTAGGATTAGAAACGAAGCCTCCTAACTGTTGGCTCCATTAAACATTACGCCTAAAAAAGAGTGCCCTTCACTGATTAAAATTACCCTTTAACCGGTTAAGATTCCATTGTTTTTAATAACTCATAATTGCTTGACTTCCTCATCCGTTAAAGTAACTCCTTTGCCCATCTTATCATGATCAGGTAAACAATCTCCAAGGCCCTATTTAGCAGGACACTTATTCCATGAAAGAAGATTGAATTCTTTAGACCATCCTTTATTAGCGGAAAGACTCCCAATGGTTTCAATATTTTTGTAAGTAATAGCTGCCCTTTTAAAGTAGTCTTATTTTTAAACGAATAGCCGCCCTCTGTTTCTATCCATCTTATAGTCTTCATTACCGTCATTATTATCACTAATCCTTCCAGTTTAATTTACCATAAGCCTCGATGACTAAAAACTATTATAATCAAAAGCACTTATCTCTAAGAGACAAGTGCTTGATCGTATTACGGATATTCTTTTGCTTTTAAATTTCTTTCTAAATGGGTTTCTTTCACAAGAATTATTCATCTATAGTGAGTAGTGAAACCTGAGCTAAAATTTCTTTCTAAGTACTGCTTGCCATAATCCGTCATATATAACAAAAAAATTATGCAAAGATTGGCTTTTAATGATTATTTCCATTTTAGCAGTAACATTTAGCTTTTTAGTAGAGACGTAACCATTCTTGTAATATAGATAAACTCTTAAAGAAATGAGTTGCCTTCTCCTTCCTCCGCTATTGGTTGATAGACACTAAAAATTAAATGAATTCCGCTTGCTTAAAAGCTTTTATTTCTTGGACCATCATGGCTAAAGCAATAAGAATTACAATCAAATCAACTAGTGCTTCTGCCCACCAAACAGCCCCACTTCCAAATATTCCAGGTAAGATAAGCAAAGCTGGTACGAATAAAATAAGTTGTCTTAACAGAACAATAATCCCAGCTTTTTTACCATTGCCAATCGATTGGAAAAATGTGATTGCCATATTCATAGCTGCATAAAGTATATATACTGAGAAAAACAGTCTAAAATGCCCCACTCCACGTTGGATAATTTCTTCGCTCACATTAAATAAACCAAATATTCTTGCAGGGAAAAATTGTGCCGGTAGGTAGAACACTAAAGATAATATAGTACCTGATAGGATAAAAATCTTCATCGTTTCTTTAACTCTTGCATACTGCTTCGCTCCAAAATTAGCCCCTATAATAGGTTGAAGGGCTTGACTCATACCCCAAAGTGGAATAAATGAGAAGCCATAAAACCTCAAGGTCGCAGCCATTAGTGTTGCCCACTCATCACTTCCATATTGAAAGGCTTGTCGATATAACAAGCTTTGTTGAACCATAAATAAAATCTGCATGAGCATAGCTGAAATACCTACCCCCACCATTTCTTTAGAAAGTTCATTAGCCTTTTTGATTTTTCCTATCTTTACAACATCACTCTTATAACGGAAATAATACAAGGTAAACCCTGCTTGAACGGATTGAGCCAAGATTGTAGCTAAGGCTGCTCCTTCTATTCCATATTCTCCCATCGCAATCATGAAAATAGGGTCAAGAATTATATTGAGAATCGCTCCTAGCCCCATTATCAGCATAGCCTTTTTTACTTGGCCTTCGCCTCGCATGACCATATTAGATGATTGAACATAATTGATAAAAAATGACCCTGCGAAAATAATTCTCACGTATCGAAGACCTAGCTCTTTGATTGCTCCACTTGCTCCTAATAAATCTAAAAAATAAGGAGATAAAAAGATTCCAAATACTGTAATCAAAAGTGATAATACAATTACCCAATAAACTAAGTTCCCCATTATCTTATCGATTTTCTCCTGATCACCTTCTCCTAAGGCTCTTGATAAAATAGAAGCACTCCCTATTCCAATCAATGTCGATACGCCATTATTTACAAAAGTAATCGGCGCAGAAACAGAGCAAGCCGTCATGGCAGCTTCTCCTAAAATATTTCCAGCAAAAATTCCATCCATCAAAGGAAACAGTCCGATAACGAGCATACCGAGTACAGCTGGAACAGCCTGATGAAACATAAGTCGAACAAGATTATCCGTTAAAAGTCTTTCTTTCATTGTTTTTTCCATTTTGTTTTCTCCCTTCTTTGAAAAGTGCTACAAACATTTTTTCTATAATTTCTTTATTTTTTTTAAAATTATCTCTAGCTTCTAAAATATCTGCCCCTAAAATCATTGAATTAATAAAATCTGTCACAAAATCATAGAGTGCATCATTCAATAAAAATTCTGGAACATTCCTTTGAAGCTGACTAAATTCTTCCCTACTTTGTGCTTTTAACTGGTTAAAGATACTATTGAGCTTTTTGCTTCTCTTTTTTTCAATTAAAAATTGGACATAAATTTCCATATATAAATTATCATCCAGTATTTTTTCGACAAGTTGTTTTGCTATAAACTCTATTTCATACCCTTGCTTGAACTCACTTAAGTTGGATTTGATTACTTCATTTCTATAATGTATCCCATCAACCATTAGGTCATGAAGAATATCAATGGTGCTTTTATAATAATGATAGAAGCCTCCTTTAGACATGGTCGTTTCGTTAATAATATCTTCCATCGTAGTATTAGCGAACCCTTTACTAACAAATACTTTTCTGGCTGCTTCTTTAATTTCATTTTTTCTTTCTTCTGGCTTTAATCGCCTAGCCGAGCACATGCAACCCCCCCCTTTTTTATATACCGACGGTATCGTCGATAATAGTTTATTATTCTTACTTTAGAGAGTCAAGAGTTTTTATAAAAAAGAATGCTCTAAATTTTACCCCCCCGTGCAAATCTCGTTCCATACAAAGAAGTAAGAAAATATTAAATAGTTTACGTCTAAATTTTTTAACGGCTTCTGAGACACTTATTAGTCGTGTCCCTTAGAGTGCGTCCTTTAATTCATTCATTGAAACAATATGGGTTGTTAAAATAGGTTGAAATACAGCTTCCTTCGTTTTTAATCGGTAGGATTATAACGCTTGAGTAAGTTTGAGACGTTTCACTTTTTTAAGCTCCTAATTGAATTGCGAATTAGGGGCTTTAGATAATGCAAAAACTCATTAAACCTTTCTTCTTGACAAACTAAAAAAAATTAATATAATAATGTGTGTAAACGGTTACACATGGAGGTGTGAAGTTTTTGGTGACAATTCGTGATGTGGCAAATGAAGCAGGCGTTTCAGTCGCAACTGTTTCGCGCCTGATGAATAACAGTGGTTATGTGAGCGAACAATCCAAACAAAAGATTCTTTCGGCGATTAAAAAATTAGATTATATCCCTAATGAAATTGCTAGATCTTTAAATAAACAGTCGATGAAAATTCTTGGTTTATTGGTTCCGGATATTACTAACCCTTATTTTCCTTCTTTAATCAAGGGAGTCGAACAATGTGCCTTGCAACACGACTATATGCTTTTATTAGGCAATACCGAAGGCCAAGAAACGATTGGTGAGAACTATCTTAATTTTTTTAAACAATATAAAGTCGCTGGATTAATCAAAATTGATGGGACTCATCTAAACACACCTGAGGACGTTCCAACCGTCTCATTAGACCGGATGAATGATCAAGACCAGTTTGCAGTAATCTCTGATGATTTTTATGGCGGAGAACTCATTGGACAAACTATTCTTGAAACTAATTATGGCTCTATTTTGATTATGACGGGTCCAATGGATATTCAAGTGTCTAAAATGCGTTTACAAGGAATACAGTCTGTATTTGATCAATATAAAATCGACTATCAGATATATTCTACTCCGTCCTTCCAGACAGAATTTGCAGATCAAGTTGCCAAGGAGATTATTCGTGACTATCCCAATATTGATACGGTGATTGCTCCTAATGATATCTATGCTTTAGCCCTTATCCAAGCTTGGAATCAATTAGGTTCTATTATCCCAGAAGATGTCCAAATCATTGGGTATGATGGAATTGTCTTTGGAGCCTATGCCCATCCGAGTTTAACTACCATTGAACAACCGGCTTATAAAATAGGTTATCAGGGAACAGAATTGTTACTAGCCATTATTAACCAACAAATAGATCCTGAAATGTCTAAAATCATCCAAGTCAAACCGCGATTATTAAAAAGAAATTCTTTAAGGGAGGTAAAATAATGGTAAAAATTGCAGTCATTGGAAGTATATCTACTGATTTTGTGGTGACTTCTAAACGAAGACCCCAAGCTGGAGAGACTATTTTTGGGGAATACTTTGAAACTTATTTTGGTGGCAAAGGAGCTAATCAAGCCGTTGCAACCAGCCGACTGGGTGCAGAAACTTATATGTTAGGAGCAGTGGGAGCTGATAAATTTGGTGAAAGTTTAATAGCCAATTTGCAAAATAACCGGATTGAAGTTTCACACATTAAAACAAAGAAGCAGCTTCCTTCAGGTTCTGCCATTATTAATGTTGTTGAAGGCGAAAATACGATCATTTATGTAGCGGGAGCTAATGATGCTTATTCAAGCGAACAAGTTCTAAAAGAGCAAGCATTTCTCACTACCTGTGATTTAATTCTAATCCAAAATGAAAGTCCCATCGAAACGGTTGAAACCCTTATACAACAAATGGCTGATGCCTCTTGTCAAATAATATATAACCCTGCGCCCGCTCGCTCATTTAATCCACAATTGATGGCAGCTATCGATTACATCACACCTAATGAACATGAATTTCGCTTAATGTTCCCAGATCAAGAAATGGCAGAAGTTCTGGCTCAATATCCGAACAAAATGATTGTAACCTTAGGAGCTCAAGGGGCCGTCTTTCATAATGGACATGAACTTATTGAAGTCCCTTCCTATAAAGTTGATCAAATTGTAGATACTACTGGGGCTGGTGATACATTCAATGGTGCGCTCGCCTTTGCTATTGGCAACCAGTTCGAACTCGAAGAAGCAATTCGTTTTGCCAACTTAGCCGCCGCCCTATCAATCGGAAAAGAAGGGGCTCAAAAAGGAATGCCTACTATCAAACAAATGAAGGAGAGTGTATATTTTGAAAAAACATGGGATATTAAATAGTCATATCTCCAAAGTTTTATCCGATATGGGCCATACTGATCAACTAACAATTGCAGATTGTGGTCTTCCTATCACAACGCATGTAGAAAAAATTGATTTAGCTATTCGCTTAGGTGAGCCTGATTTTATCAGTGTTTTAAAAACAGTAATGAGTGATATGAAAATTGAACGGATTGTTCTCGCCGAAGAAATCAAACAATATAATCCGAATTTGCTAGCTGAAATCCAGCAATTAGTAAATCCACTTATTGAGATTCAATTTATAGATCATGACTCATTCAAGAAGCAGACCCATAAAAGCAAAGCGATCATAAGAACAGGTGAGGCGACTCCTTATGCAAATATTATTTTGCAATCAGGCGTCATTTTCTAGGGGGGGAGTATTATGGAAATTCAAATGACTAATATCCATAAACAGTTTGCAGCCAACCAAGTCTTAAGAGGAGTAAACTTCGACTTAAGAAGTGGAGAAGTCCATTCACTAATGGGTGAAAATGGAGCTGGAAAATCAACTTTAATGAACATTTTAACCGGTCTATTATCAGCTGACCAAGGAAAGATTACCATTAATGGAAAAGAATCATTGTTTGATAATCCCAAAGATGCTGAAAATAATGGCGTTAGCTTTATTCATCAAGAATTGATAACTTGGCCAAAGATGACCGTCTTAGAAAACATGTTTATGGGGAAAGAGCTTACCAAATATGGCCTTTTCTGTGACCAAGCTACCATGAAATTAAAAGCTAAAACTATTTTGCAAGAATTAGGTATTCAGATTGATCTTGATGCCTTGATGGGAACACTCAGTATCGGTCAACAACAACTAATTGAAATTGCCAAAACACTGATGAACGATGCTTCTGTTATTATCATGGATGAACCGACAGCTGCTTTGTCAGACCATGAAATTGATACACTCTTTTCTATAATCCAAAAACTTAAGCAACAAGGAGTCGCAATTGTATACATCTCGCACCGCTTGAAGGAAATATTTCAAATAAGCGACCGTATCACTGTCATGCGCGATGGCATTTCGATTATGACTAAAGATGTTACCAACACGGATGAGAAAGAAATTGTTCGTGCAATGGTGGGTCGAGACATTGGGGATTACTATCCGAGTAAACGTTCAGAAGTTGGCCGTACACTTTTAGAAGTTAACAAGCTAACGGTGAGTGAAAAATTTGAGGATATCTCTTTCACTTTGAAACAAGGGGAAATACTCGGTGTGTCTGGACTGATGGGAGCAGGACGTACAGAAATTATGTCGGCTATCTTCGGCTTGCTTCCGATTGAGCGCGGAACTATTAAAATTAATAATCAGCCTGTGCTTCTCTCTTCACCACTTCATGCTATTAAACAAGGAATTGGTTACTTAACTGAAAACCGTAAAGAGGAAGGCCTTATTTTAGACTTTTCGATTAAAGAAAATATTGGAATCACTGCCTTTAAAGAATTTTCTAAAAACGGTTTAATTCACACCAAGGAAGAAGAAGATTTTGTGCAGTTACTCATCGAACGTTTGGCTATAAAGACAATGGATATGCATCTACCAGTGACTTCCCTATCTGGTGGGAATCAGCAAAAAGTGGTCTTAGCCAAATGGATTGCTGCTGGAACTCAAATTTTAATTTTGGATGAACCTACCCGTGGAGTGGATATCGGTGCTAAACGAGAAATATACTTGTTGATGCGTGAATTAACCGATCGAGGTGTTGGTATCATAATGGTATCAAGTGATTTACCTGAAATAATTGGAGTCAGTGACCGTGTGCTCGTTATTCATGAAGGAAAACTGAATGGCTGTCTGTCCCATGAAGAATTATCGGAAGAACGCATCATGACTTTAGCTACAGGAGGAAAATAATGGATAAAGTTGAAAAGAAATCATCGAAAAAGCAATTTGATTTAAGAAGATTAGGTCCAGTATTGGCCTTAATTGTTTTGTTTGTTCTCGTTACCCTCTTAAATCCAAATTTTATTAAAATAAATAATTTACTTAATTTGCTTAGACAAGTCTCAATTAATGCCTTTATAGCATTCGGTATGACCTTTGTCATTATCACTGGGGGTATTGACTTGTCGGTCGGCTCTGTCTTAGCTTTGTCAAGCGCGATAGTCGCATACTTAATGATGTATGGTATGAGCCCTATACTTGCTGTTTTAATTGGGGTCTTACTTGGGGGACTTTTAGGAGCAATTAATGGATTAATTATAACTAAGGGGAAGGTTGTTCCATTTATTGCTACCCTTTCAACTATGACTATCTATCGCGGATTAACTTTGGTACTAACGGGAGGAAATCCTCTCACTAAATTTGAAGGGGGGCAATTTTTTGAATCCATTGGAAGGGGGTATTTATGGAAAATTCCAGTGCCGGTTCTTCTAATGTTGGTTGTTTTTGGCATTCTCTACATGCTTTTGCATCGCACAACATTTGGACGGAAAACTTTTTCCGTTGGAGGAAATGAAAAGGCGGCTTATATTGCTGGAATTAATAGTCATCGAGTTAAACTTATTGTCTACACTATCTCCGGGGCTTTGGCTGCCACTGCAGGTTTAATCTTAACTTCACGATTAAACTCAGCGCAACCAACTGCTGGAGTCGCTTATGAAATGGATGCCATCGCTGCTGTTGTCATTGGTGGTACAAGTATGGCTGGAGGTCATGGTCGCATCATTGGAACCTTAGTCGGCGCTTTAATCATTGGTACGTTGAATAATGGTTTAAACTTACTTGGAGTATCTAGTTTTTATCAACAAATTGTTCAAGGTATCGTTATATTAATCGCTGTTCTATTAGATCGGAAAGAAAAATAACTATATAAAAGGAGCATTCAAATGAAATCTATAAAAAAAATTACTATCGCCTTGTTCGCTATTTTACCACTTGTTCTATTAAGTCTAACTGCTAAGCTACAGGTTAAGGCAGAAGAAGAATATACAATAGGTCTAGCAATTTCCACTACCAATAATCCCTTCTTCGTCGATTTACAAGAAGGTGTTGAAGAGGCTGCAAAAGAAATGGGAGCCACTGTTAAAATTGTTGACGCACAAGATGATGCAACAACACAGCTTAATGGACTGGATGACTTAATCACTCAAGGAGTAGATATTTTACTCATTAATCCCGTTGATTCCGATGCTATAGTCCCTGCTATTAAAAATGCTAATGAAGCAAAAATTCCTGTTATTACCATTGACAGAAACGCTGCAGAAGGTGAAGTTGTTTCATTAGTAGCCTCTAATAACTTAGATGGTGGTAAGATGGCTGCTGAATTCATTATTGAAAAGGTTGGAAAAGGTGCGAAAGTTATTCAATTAGAAGGTGTTCCAGGCGCTTCTGCAACAAACGAAAGAGGGGAAGGTTTTGAAGAAGGAGCCAAAGATCAATTAGAGCTTATCGCTAGTCAATCTGCTAACTTTAACCGTTCAGAAGGATTAACTGTTATGGAAAATCTTCTTCAAGCACACCCTGATGTTCAAGCTGTCTTTGCTCAAAATGATGAAATGGCTTTAGGGGCTATTGAAGCTATTAAAGCTGCTGGTTTAGAAGAAGAAATTCTCGTGATAGGATTTGATGGCAATGACGATGGTTTGGAAGCGGTCAAAGAAGGTGAATTGGCTGCAACAATCGCTCAACAACCTAAAGAAATGGGACATTTAGCGGTTGAAGCTGCCATCAATCATTTAAAAGGAGAAAAAGTTGAAGAATCCATTGCTTCTCCGTTAGAATTAGTAATTAAAGACACACTAGAAGAAAAATAATTCACTTTTCATTTAATAGTTTTAAGACCTCACGACACTTATTTAGTGCCCTGAGGTCTTCATTATTTTTACCCACCTATATTAGTATCTGTAGCATAATCCCTAAAATCATTTTCCACTAACTCATAGTCAACACTGGATTGGCTACAACCAAGTTGGTCGACCCATGAGTCATCGTTAATCCGCAACTTTTTAAACCCTAGTAGCTCATATACATGTTGGGCCCTAGTGTTTTGAAGATTAACATCTAAAATAATTTTTTGATAGCCTTGATTAAATAATTCTTTAATCAATAAACTCAGAATAATTCGACCCAGGCCTTTATTGCGATAAATTGCTTCACAAATCTTTATATGTATTTCTGTGACTTGATTCCCCAAGTTATCATAAAACATTTCACCAATTGATTGACCTTGATACTCAATGAGTAGGAGCCGACCTTTTTCATCGGTATAATTTTCAATCTTATCTTCGATTTCTTCGACTGATTTGCCTAATCCATTGGGAAAACCCAAATATTTCATTAGTTCCCCATCATTCCACCATTGACAGAGTTTGGCAGCATCTGCTATTTCTGCATCACGTATCCATAAATTTTTATACCTTACTTTCATAGAAATCCCCCATTTTAATACAGGGCTGCTTTAAATTAAACAGGCATTGCAATTGATATTCAGGTTTAACTAGGATAAGGCAAAGTAAATCTACCAGCTTTTTTAAGAGAAAGCGAATACTGGATTATTCCTTTTATCTTTTAAAACCTGACATACTTCTTAAAATTATGCCAGTCGTTGTCAAATTATGTAGGATTGATAGGGAACTTGGTGATAATAAATCAAAAACACCTAATAAAATGAGCCCACTATTAATCGCAATGGTTTGTTTAACATTTTTCTTTATTCTTTTATCTAATAAATGGCTAATTTCAGCCAATTCCATTAGACTTTCTAATTGATTATTTGATAAAACAAGATCACTTGTTTGTTTGCAAATATCAGCAGCATCATTCATAACTGCCCCTATGTCTGCAAGCGATAGTGCAGCAGAATCATTGAGCCCATCTCCAAGCATCATGACTTTTTTACCTGAACGTTTTTGTTCTTCAATGAACTGATATTTATCATTTGGTGACACTTCTGTTTGTAAATATTGAACGGATATATTATTCATAAGATTTTGAGTTCGCTCTTTGGTATCACCAGTAAGAAGCGCAACTTCTTTGCCCTTACTTTGTAACCATTGAATGACTTTGGCCGCTTGCGGACGAAGCGGGGTATCAATTAGAAAAAGACCAATTAATCTTCCGTTGTAACCAAGATAGAGTAGGTTGTATTGCTGTTCATAGTTATTAATAACGGCTTTTTGTTCTTCAGAAATAGCAATTTTTTTATCCGTCATTAAAAGATAACTACCAATGACTACTTCTTTTCCATCAATGGTTGATAAGATCCCGCGCGACGCAATATGATGGAGCTTTCCATGCATTTCATCATGGACAATAGCTTTTTCTTGGGCTTCGTTCACTACGGCTTTAGCCAATGGATGATGAATGTGTTCTTCTAAGCAAGCGCCCATTCGTAAAACATCTTCGGTTTCATAATCATCAAAAGAGACGGTTTTATAAACCTTAGGATCGGATACAGTTAAAGTCCCGGTTTTATCAAAGACAAACAGATCGATGTCATTATACTTTTCCACGACATCCATACTTTTAATTAATATTTCCTTCTCAACTGCTTCTTTAATTGCCGTTAAGTAAGAAATAGGAACCGAAAGCTTCAAAGCACAAGAGAAATCAACTAATAGAAACGATAGGGCTCTTCGCAAGGATCCAGTGAATAAATAGGTAAGAATGACACCTAAAAAATTGTACTTAACCAGATTGTCAGCTAGAGCAATATATTTAGTTTGTTGAGTGCCTTTTTGATTTTCTGATTGACGCATTAGAGACATCAATTCGTGGATACGGTAATTTAACGTGGTATTTGTAACGCGAATAGATAATTCTCCCGATTCGATCACTGTATTTGAAAAGACTTGATCTTCTTCTTGCTTAAGGATAGGGAAAAATTCTCCGGTAAGCGAACTTTCATTGACCATGGCTGAGCCAGCATCCACTACCCCGTCAAATAAAATTTCCTTTCCTTCAGACACGATTATAATGTCATTCAACTGAACTTCTTTAGCATTACGCTCAAGCTTATTCCCTTGACTGTCTAACAACCATACCGTTTTAGTAGGATCTTTCATACTGCTTTCCAAATCTGCAATTGACTTTTTATTGGTCCAGTCATTTAATTGATCACCCAATCCCATGATAAACATAATGGAACTAGCTGTTTTAGGCTGTCCAATCAATATGGCAGTTAAAATAGCAGCGCCATCTAAAACTTCCATATTTATATCCTGCGATACTAACGATTGAAGCGCTTTTTCTATATATTTAGTGGATAAATAAAGGGTATAGAGATACTGAATAGGTTGAGGTAGAAATAGACGTCTCAGCACAAACAGGCTCAGTTCCTTCGAAACAATCGCATAAGGCGTCTTTTCTTTGCGATAGGGCTCTTGTAAACATCTAATGATTTGATCTTCATTCAAACCATTTAAAAATTTGAGAGCGTGTGCCATCGAGTAATCTTTATGAACAAAGACAGCCATTGTCCTTTCATCATGATAAAAAACTATTTTTTGAATAGCTGGTTGGAGTTGAGCCTCCTCCTTAATCATTTCTCTAACGGATAACGTTAGTAAAAAAGAACACTTAACTCTTACTCGACTTTTGTTTTGATGACAAATTTTAAACTTCATTAGCGCCTGCTATATCCTCAATGCTATCGGCTTGCTCTTGCTGTTTTTGGGCAAGATAAATTTCTTGAGCATCTGACAAAACGTCATCAGTATGTTGTTTAATTGTTGATACATTCGCATCAAGCTCATCTTTTAATTGATAAGATTTTGCGATTACATGAGCATAAGTTTCTTTAGCTTTTTTACTCGTTAAAACTTTTAACCCTAGTGTTCCAAATAGAGCTCCTCCGAGGAATAAACCAGATGATTTGCTGATTTTTGTGGCCTTTTTTAAATTCTTTAACATTTTAAATCCTTCTTTCTATTTATATTTAAATAATTATAGCACTGATAAAAGTAAGTTTCAATTAATGGGTCCAAGGCTCAATTCTTATTCGTGTCCACAAGTGATAATGTTTGCTTTTAGTTTTGACAAAACTCGTTCCCATACGCTCTAAAGTTAGACATAAATAATTGTTAAATCAAACAGATGCGCAATCATTTTATAGTAAATCAGCTTAGATTCAAATTGAGAAGTTAAAAATAGAATGACTTATCGATAGAACCAGCCATTAATAGGAGCGTTATGATGACCTTGGGCTTTTGATTCGATCTTTTAAATTATGGCCACTGCAATGGATTAGTGTGTTTTTTCTTAGATTAGGTAGTGACTTGTCCCTTAGTGGATTATTATTTTGTGGAGTAGTTTTAGCAAAACAGACCCATTCTTAGTTTAAATTCAAATAGATATACAGTTTAATTGTTAAGTACTGTTTCTTTCCTATTTTATTCACTTTTTATTTCGTTACGCTACCCTAAAATTGCAATTAGGCTTGCTGAAGTAAGCTTTGTCAATTGATCAATCTTTCACAAAAACACTTTTATTTCATTTGAATTTTTGCTAATTTTTTTTAATTCGAAAAAAATGGTTTCGTTTTCATAAAAATCATTGACTTGCTATACCCTTTTATCATACAATTTAGTTAAATAAAAATTTAGGAGGGGAAGAGATGAATTCTTTAGTCAGTTATTTTGTGAAAAATATCACTCATTTGAGTGATTTAATGTGGTCCAGTGTTCTTTTGTATATTCTTATAGCGGTCGGTATTTTTTATACTTTTTATCTTGGCTTTCCGCAATTTCGTTATTTTGGAACAGCGTTTAAAGAGACTTTTGGCGGCGTTTTTGGTAAAAAGGAAAAAGAAGAAGCCGGTACCATGTCTTCATTCCAAGCCCTAGCAACAGCCATTGCTGCTCAAGTCGGAACAGGTAATGTTGCTGGGATTGCTACAGCTATTATGGCAGGAGGACCTGGTGCTATTTTCTGGATGTGGATGTCTGCTTTTGCTGGCATGGCTACAATTTTTGGCGAGGCCGTTTTAGCTCAGAAATATCGTGAAGTGCGTGATGATAACTTTGTGGGAGGGCCTGCCTTTTATATCAGTAAAGGGATAAAACAAAAAACCTTAGGCAAATTCTTAGCCGGCTTCTTCTCAGTAGCAATTATTATTGGCTTAGGATTTATTGGGAACTTAGTGCAATCAAACTCGATATCTGCCGCTGTCAATGAGGCTACCGGTATTAACCCAATTATCGTTGGTGTTTTGATAGCAATTGCAGCTGCTTTAGTTTTTATGGGTGGTATGAAACGGATTGCTAACTTTGCCGAATTAGTTGTGCCATTCATGGCTGCTTTATATATTATCGGCGTCATCGTCGTAATGGTTCTCTATAAAGATCAAGTCGGTCCTGCTTTTAAATCGATTTTTGTGGAAGCTTTTAAACCTACATCTATGATGGGTGGAGCGATTGGTGTCACCGTTAAACAAGCCATTCGATACGGGGTCGCAAGGGGTCTCTTCTCAAACGAAGCAGGTATGGGTTCTACACCACATGCCCACGCAGTGGCCAACGTAAAACATCCTGCTGAACAAGGTTTAGTAGCGATTGTTGGTGTTGTCATTGATACGCTCGTTGTTGGAACCGCTACTGCAATGGTAATTCTCGTTACCGGCGCTCATGAAAAAGGGTTAGAGGGGGCTTTAGTCACGCAAGAAGCTTTTTCTTCCGCTTTTGGTACGTTAGGTACATCCTTTCTAGCTCTTTGTTTAACCTTTTTTGCCTTTACCACTATTGTAGGTTGGTACTATTTTGGAGAAACCAATATTCGTTACTTATTTGGTAAAAAAGGGCTTTTACCTTATCGTATTATCGTCATTTTCTTTATCGTTTTAGGATCATCACTCACTAAGAAAATCGACTTTGTTTGGACCATGTCAGACTTCTTTAACGGGCTGATGGTCTTTCCAAACATGATTGCTCTCCTTTTATTAGCGCCTCAAGCTAAACGGATTCTAGATAGCTATAAAGCGCATCAGCTCTATAACCGGGAGGATTTAAGTTAGTTTTATTAAAGTATAAAAAGGCCTCTGAAGTTGAATTCAAATCAACTTTGGGGGTCTTTAAATATAATCCAAATATCAATTCTTGTAATATTCGCAAACTATGTGTAATAAAAATCCCACTAATTTAAAAAATAGATAGGACCAGTTCTTTAAAAAAATAATTGAAAAACTCTAGCTCTCCTACTCTTTAGGATGCGGCTAGAGTTTTTAGCGCGGTGCTGCCATTAAAGTTAAACCCTCACTATTTTCTCCAAGTATTTAGCAATCTAGGGAAAACATTTTAAGCTACTGATGATTTTCTTTACAAATAAATAAACTTTATCCGTTATTTTACCATATGCATTTCTTCTAGTTGTGCCTCGATATTTTCTTGATCGACACCGGCTTGTAATAAAGTTGCAGCGGTATATGCTCCTTCTACGACTGGAACATCATATATTTTGATTGTTTTATCACTCATTTCCATAGCGATTTCTAGATTCATTTTTGCACTACCTAGATCATAAAAAGCCAATAAATTTTCAGCTGTGTTTTTATTGATGGCTGCTAAAGCGGTATCAAAGTTCGTCCCTATTTCGTTTTGATCAATACCACCTACTACTTGCACATCAACATCTGCTGCTGCTTGTTGAATCAAACGATGAATTCCTTCCGCAATCTCATGAACATGTGAAACAATCACAATTCCAGTTTTTTTCATTATTCTGCCTCCGCTTCTAGCATTGCGTGAAATAATAAGCCTGAGGAGTAAGCTCCTGGATCAATATGGCCAATAGATCGATCTCCCACATAAGAGGCTCGTCCTTTTTTAGCTTTTAATGGTTGCGTTGCTTCCACTGCTTCATCAATTAATTCGTGGGTTAATTGATGAGTCTCAACTGCTTCTACAACAGCTATCCATAAATCTACCATTGTTTTGTCGCCTTGTTCTGCTTTTCCACGCTTTTGAATCGTTTCTAACCCAGCTTTTAAAACACTTGCCCAGTCTTCAGCTGCTGATTCAGCTTTCATCATGCCCATAAAGGCTGACCCATATAGTGGCCCAGAGGCTCCACCGACTTTACTTAGCATATTTTTCATCATTAATTGAAGCAATTCATTCAACGTTTTTGGTTTTTCGTCTTCAATCGCTTTAATTACATGGGTCATGCCACGAGACATATTATTTCCATGGTCACTATCGCCAATAGGTGTGTCTAATTGTGTTAAATAGTCTTTTTCGTTTTGAATTTTTTCATTGAATAATTCCATCCAACGAATTCCAGTCTCTAGATTCATTTAAAAGATTCACCCTTTCATTTTATAAAATAATCTTACCAATTAATGGTATCAACTGGTGCTTCAATAGCTTTCAAATAGAATGCTTCATCTAAGCGAAGCAAAGTTAAGGATAAACCTTGCATATCTAACGAAGTCATTAAATTGCCTACTTTCGAAAACGCAATCGTCAGATTCTTTTCTTTCATTATCCTTTGCACATCATTTGCAAATACATATTGTTCCATTAATGGCGTTCCACCTAAACCATTCACGATTATTGCAAAGCGATCATTGGCTTTGGCATCAAACTCTTTTAGTAATTTTGTAAGTAATTCTTGGGATAAATCCTGTGAACTCTGCAATTTTTCTCGTCGATATCCCGGTTCGCCATGAATACCTACGCCATACTCGATTTCATCATCCGCTAAGGTAAAACTTGCTTCATCGCTCCCGGGCGTAGTGACCCCTGTTAATGCGACTCCAATCGTTTTTATATTTGGGATAAGATTTTCCGCTAATTTTTTAATCTCTTCAATGGTTTGCCCTTGTTCAGCAGCATACCCTAATATTTTGTGAACAAAGACCGTTCCTGCAACGCCACGTTTTCCCTGGGTGTAGAGACTATCTTCGACAGCAATGTCATCATCAACTACGACACTCTCTACTTTTATTCCTTCCATCTCAGCTAATTCCTGAGCCATCTCAAAGTTCATAATATCCCCTGAATAGTTCTTTATAACGAGAAAGACACCTGCCCCCTCATCTGCTTCTTTAATTGCTTGTAAAATTTGATCGGGCGTTGGAGAAGTAAAGACTGCCCCACAAACAGCTGCTGATAACATTCCTCTTCCAACAAATCCAGCATGTGCAGGTTCATGTCCGCTTCCTCCACCAGAAATAATAGCCACTTTCCCGGTTTTTTCTAAAGTTCGTTGAATAATTCCTGTTTCAGGAATTCTTTTAAGCAATTTTGAATGACTTTGTACCATTCCATTAATCATCTCATCAACAATATTTTCTGGTTTATTTATTATTTTTTTAATCACGCTAGATTCCTACCTTTTTTAAATTTATTTTGCTTGTTTTTTTGCTTTATAATCGCGACCCATCGCATCCGCTGCAATAATTGCATTTGCAACGGCTTCTTCTGTGATTTCAAAAGGCATTGAATGAATGGATTCTTCTGGGATACATGCTTTTTTAGCTACTTTTAGAATTTCTTGGTAATTAACTTCTTCGACATCTAAGTCCGCTAGAGATACTGGTAACCCAACAGAAATATTAAAGTCTAATAATTCTTCGACTTCTGATTTTGGTGCGTCTTCGAGCACTAATTGAACAAAGGTTGTAAAAGCAACTTGTTCCCCATGGTAATAATTTCCTGGCCCTTCTAAAACAGTTAAGCCATTGTATATTGCATGAGCAGCTGCTAATCCTCCCGATTCAAAGCCTAAGCCAGATAATAAGGTGTTTGCTTCTACGATATCTTCTAAAGCTTGTGTAACAACGTTCTGATCAGCCGCAATTTTTGCATCGTATCCTTTTTCTAGAACCACTTTTAAACTTTTTTCAGCTAGTGTCATGGCTGCAATTGTTCCTTTAGCAGGTCCTGTAGCCCCAGTACGATAACCATTTGGCAAACCAGCATTCACATTTGAATTGGATTGACGAGTCGCTCGAGCTTCATAATAAGTTGCCAAAGTATCGCCCATACCAGCTACTAGGAATCGACTCGGTGCCTGTGCAATAACGGTAGTATCCATCAAAACAACATCTGGGTTTTTGCTAAAGTAAGCATAATCATCAAATTGATGATCGGCCGTATATAAGACAGCAGAGTGACTCGTGGGCGCATCTTGAGCTGCAATCGTCGGGCAAATAATAATATTCTGTCCTTCCGCTACAACTTTGGACGTATCGATTGCTTTTCCTCCCCCCAATCCTACAATAACATCAGTGCCTTTTTCTTTTGCTAATTTTTTCAATCGTTCGACTTCTTCGCGTGTGGCTTCGCCACCAAAATCTCCTCGATGTAATTGAACCTTATAGGTTTCAGCTGTTTGATCCAGCTTGGCTTGTACACGATCAATATCTGCTTTATTTCCTATAACGAGGGCAGATTCACCTAAAGACTGAATATAAAATCCTAAATTCAATAATTCATCTTCACCTTGTACATACTTACTTGGACTAATAAATGCTTTTCTCATTCTTATTCCTCCTGTATCTTTTAAGCTTCTTCTTCTCCACTAAATTAATGGTAACAAGTAAGCGCTATCAATTCAACAGACAAAAACCTTCGTCTGTCCGTTTGGTTTCAGATTTGCTCTGTCGTATACTGATACTATCAAATACTGTTTTATTTTTAATAAAAGGAGTTTGCCTGGATGAAAGAAAAAACAGATACACAAGAAATCATCGCTCAATCATTTCGAGAATTAACACTAAAAAAAGAAAGGGATAAAATTTCAATCACCGATATAATGAAACAAGCAGATTTTCGTCGTCAAACTTTCTATGATTATTTTGATGACAAATATGATTTAGTTACCTGGATTTTTTCGCATGAACTCTACCAATCCATTCAATCAATAATGGATTGGCAAAATTGGGAAGAAATCTTATGGCAACTATTAACTTATCTTGAAACAAACAATAAATATTATCGAAAAATCTTCCTCGATATAAAATTAGATTCTTTTAAAGAATATTTTATTTACTCCATTAAAAAAATAATCAAACAATTAGTAGATGATTATTTCAAAGAGCAGTTTCTTTCGTTAGAAAAAAAGCAAATGATTCAAACAGCTACAGATTTTTATAGCTATGGTCTCTCTGAAAGCCTCTATCATTGGGTCTTAGAAAATTGTGAACCAAACAGTAAACACTACCATGCGATGCTCGTAAAGCTTGTAAACTGTCGAAGCAAATCGAATGAACACACTACTATTTTATCAGGGAAAGGAAAGGATAAGTAATGGCAGAATATATATTATCAATTGATCAAGGAACAACGACGACACGTGCTTTTATTATTGATCGCAAAGGAAATTATATTGGAACAGCGAGTCGAAAATTCCAACAAATTATCCCACAAACTGGATGGGTAGAACACGATCCGAATGTTATTTGGGAAACTGTATGTCATGTTATTGAAGAAGTTATCCAAAAATCTGGGGTTAATTATTCTCAAATCAAAGCACTTGGACTAACGAATCAACGTGAAACAACTGTTGTTTGGGACAAGATAACAGGTGAGCCGATATATAATGCCATTGTTTGGAGTTCTAACCAATCATTAGCTACAATTAATCAATTGAAATCCAGTAAAAATGAAGAATATATCCATAAAACCACCGGACTGATTATGAGTCCCTATTTCTCAGCCAGTAAGATTCGTTGGATTCTAGATTATCATACTGGAGCGCAGGTTGATGCTGAAAAAGGAGCATTACTTTTTGGGACCATCGATAGTTGGATTGTTTGGAAATTAACTAAAGGAAAGTTACATATCACTGACCATACGAATGCTTCAAGAACCATGCTCTTTAATATTCATCGTTTAGAATGGGATGATGAATTGCTTAAGCTTTTTAATATTCCAAAAGCAATGTTACCCAATGTTTATCCCAGCTCTCATTACTATGGCGAAACAAGTTCTGAACTTTTCCATGGAGTAAAAATACCCATTACAGGGGTAGCTGGGAATCAACAGGCTTCTTTAGTTGGTCAACTTGCTTTTCAATCTGGACAAGTTAAAAGTACTTATGGTCAAGGGACATTTATTGTTATGAATACCGGGACTGAAGCCAAATTATCAAACAATCATTTACTTACAACCATTGCCTATTCGATCGATGGTCAAATTAATTATGCTTTAGAAGGGGCTGCTTTAATTTCTGGAAGTGCCATTGAATGGTTAAAAGACGGTTTAGAATTATTTGAAACGATTGAAGATTCAGAAAAGCTAGCTCTCATGGCAAATCCAAAGTCTTCCGTCTATTTTCTTCCAACTTTTAAAGGAATTGAAGCTCCTTATTGGGAAACGAATGTCAGAGGGGCTATTTTGGGCATGGATGACTATACGACTAAAAGGGAACTTGTCCTTGCTACTTTTGAATCATTAGCTTACCAAGTCTATGACATTATTGATTTAATGGAATCAGATACTGGAATTGCGCTGGATGTTTTACATGTTGATGGTGGCGTTGCTCAAAATAACTTATTCATCCAATTTCAAGCCGATATTCTTAATAAAACAGTTGAACGCGTTGAACGTTTAGAAACAACCGGTTTAGGTGCTGCATATCTGGCTGGATTAGCTGTGGGTTACTGGAAGGATTTAGATGAATTGAGAGCTTTAGTATCCGAGAACGAAGTTTTCCAACCAAATATGAGTCAAACCGATCGCTTTAAAAAACTGAATGGATGGCACAATGCGCTTAAAGCT
The DNA here is from genome assembly GCF_050409425.1 of Facklamia sp. P13064. Lineage (NCBI taxonomy): Bacteria > Bacillati > Bacillota > Bacilli > Lactobacillales > Aerococcaceae > Facklamia > Facklamia sp. P13064. The sequence goes on from NZ_JBNUPM010000014.1 coordinate 36,516, forward strand.
GTTCGATATTATTCTCAGTTAAGTCAAGATTTCTTTTAATAAAGAACACGAATGAATTTAAGTGGATTTCAAAAATAGCTAAGAAAAAGTTCTTAGCTATTTTTAGAAAGTTCTTAATCTTATCTAAAATACTTTATTATTATTTCTATCCTCAACGACTGATTGAACGCCTCTAAAATTTATGGTGTCGATGGAGCCATTCGATTCATTGACACCATTTTTATTTTTAATAAAAAAGTCAATGAATCGCTACCATTAAGCTTCCACAAATAAAGCTAGGAGCATTCACAAAACTAATTCTTATATACGAATGATTATGGAATTAAAGTAGCAGTTATCTATATGCTACATCAATTTCCAGAAATCTACTGATCACTAATAAAAAGTTCATCAACCATTGTATCTAAATGCTTTGCCATATTAAAAGCAAGTTGTAGACTCGGATCGTATTTGTTATTTTCAATTGCATTAATTGTTTGTCTGGTAACATTGCACTTATCCGCAAGTTGGGCTTGAGACCAACCCTTCTTAATTCTTAGTTCTTTGATTTTATTATTCATAGATTAACTGAACTTTCTAATTTTTAGTCTTAAATCTATTAAAAATATAATGCAGATTACCGCTAATTCAATTAACGGGTTAGAATGGTAATTGTTAAATCCAACATTATTTTGATAAATCATATACATTGATTCAAAAAATAATATCACAATCCCAATAATGAATGTCTCAGTCGATGCTTCATGTATAATTTTTTGCCTTCTTTCATCCCCTTGCTTAAACACTTCTAGCATCGTCCATATTATTGCTAAAATACACAGAATAAAAACAATTATAAATAACCATAAACCCCAAAAAGTATTTCCCATTTCCATTATTATCTCTCCTTATATGTAAAATTGTTTTGACATATATAACTTAATTCATTTATCCAAAAATGTCAAATTGTTTTTACATTTATAGTTCGTTTAATAACTACCCATAGAGCAATCATCAAGCTAACTATAGCTAATAGTACAATAAAAGCATTATTGCTCTTATTTTCTTCTACTTTAACAAAGGTTTTTGTTTCTTCAATTTTCTGTTTCGGATTCTTTCTATCAGATGGTTTAGGTGACAATTCTGTAATCTCAGAGTTTTCTCCTAAGCGAATGTCACTTTCTAACTTATCAACCATGTCCCCATTTTCATTAACTTCTCGTCCAGCTAATAATTTCTTATTCAATTCTTCAATACTTAATTGATTCTTTGCTAATGCAGCAATATAACGATTCTTTCCAACAAAAATAGTAATGGTAGTTGGAGCTGAATCTGAGTATTTATTTTTGACAGTTAATTCATAAATACCTGGTTTATCATACGTGTTTTTTCCATTGCCTACTGTATTTGAACGTACACTACTTGAAACACTGCCGTCATCATTTTTAGTGATTTCTTTTCTTACAACATCTAAAGTTAAATACTTTGATTGAGTAAAATCAACCGTAAAACCGTTATCTGTATAGGCGCCATCCTTTAATTCAGCCCCAGATTCTATATCTCTTGGAAATGCCATTGTATTTCCATTTCTAATTGAGAAGGCAAAATTAATTTTATAATTAGTATAAGAAGGTAGAACATCCACCGATAAAATTTTTCGTGGATTGTTAATAATTTCATAATTCAAGGTAACTTCGTAGTCACCTTCTTGATAAATTTGAATTGGATAGAGGGGTTCTTTTTATGTCTAAATATTCAAAAGGATTTAAAATCAAATTAGTGAATGAATATCTTGATGGAACGACCGGTGGTCGTGATTTAATAGCAGAAAAGTATAGAATTCCATCTTCTACAGTTAGAAATTGGATAGAGATGTATGAAAACCATGGCTTCGAAGGATTTAATAAAAAGCTCAATAAAATAGAATATAGTGGCAAATTTGAGTTGTCTGTCATAAAATATAGGCAAATACATGAATGTTCCTATCAAGAAGCTGTTGAAAAATTCGATTTGCCTAACGGATTGCTGATATGTAATTGGAATCGAATTTATCAAAAAGAAGGTTTCTCAGGCTTGAACAAATAAAGCGGAAAGCCGAGAAAAAAATATGACTGATAAAAGAAAAAAGAAGAACCCGAAGCAAGGAAAAGACGCAGATCATTTAGACTTACTTGAAAAATACCCTCAAACTCAAATAGTTGAATGACTTAAGATTAGTAGTTTACCTAAATCAAGCTTTTATGACTGGAAGAAAGAGTTCAAGCTAATGATTGATCCGGATACTCAAATCAAGCTGGAAATTAGAAAGATTATTAAAGCGTCCAAAGAACGTTACGGATACCGTCGAGTCAGTTTAACGTTAAGAAAACTGGGTTATATTGTTAATCACAAGAAAGTTTTGCGAATGATTAGAGAAGAAAATTTGCTTTGTGATAAGTTTAATACTCAAAGCAGAAAATACAGCTCATATAAGGGAACTGTCGGTAAAATCGCAGACAACATCGTTACTCATCAATTTAATGTTTCGGCAGCCAATAAATTATGGTGAACTGATGTCACCGAATTTCGTTTACCGGGTCAGGAAAAAAGACTGTATCTTTCACCTATTTTAGATGCGTTTAACGGAGAAATAGTCACTTATAATTTAAGTTATAGACCTGATATTCGCATGACAAATACGATGTTAGATCAAGCTCTTCAAACAAGAAACATTGAATCTAATTTAATCATTCATTCGGATCAAGGCTTTCACTACCAGCATAAATCATGGATGTCAAAGCTCACAAAAAATGGCGTCACTCAAAGCATGTCTCGAAAAGGAAATTGTTTGGACAATTCTCCGATGGAGAATTTCTTCGGAATTCTTAAACAAGAGATGTTCCATGGTGTCACATTTAACTCTTATGCTAATTTAGAGAAAGAAATTAAAAGTTATATCCGTTGGTATAACGAAGAAAGAATTAAAGCAAAATTAAACGGCTTGTCTGCTGTTGAATACAGGTTACAAACCGCTTAATAATTAAATATTAAATTTTTGTCCGTATTTTGGGGTGCACATCATTAATAGAAGTCTTTTCTAAGTTATGTTGAAATGCTTAGTATACTTATAAATCCTCTATCATTTTTTAGCTGTATTTACACCTTCTTGACCTTTTCTAAATAATTGATAATCTAGAATTCTCTATATTTTTGATATGACTTTGTAGTTAAATATGAATTTATTCATTCTTAAAAAGTTGTGTTATTGAATGAAGTCTTTTAGATTTAATTAATATTATCAATACTATCAGAAAAAGATTAACTATGCTTACTAGCAAGAGACCATTTTGATAAGTAATGGCTTGGTTCACATTCTCATAAGCAAGTTGTTGGGTAATGACACGGGTAGCGAAGAAATAGGTGGTTGGAATAAAATGCATGACCTTAGCCAAAGGCGCAATATTTCCTGTTAATAAGATTCCCCCAATCAATGTCAAGCCAGAAACGAAGAGGGTAATTAATTTTTCCTTAGTCAATATAGCAATCAGATAGACCCAGATAACCGTCATAAGGATAGTAAAAGCATGCATGACACTTGTCTGCGCGATTAAACGCCAGACTGGAAGGGTCTCTATGTATGTGTCCGTATAGATTGAAATCGGATATTGATAGGATGAAAAACCATTAACCAGACCAGCTACAATGAAGAACAATCCGAAGCTTACTCCATATACCAAAAGGGAAATTAAGTAAATTTTAACTAATTTATCTAATTGCCAAGTCACCTGGTTCACTGGAAATAGGTCTTCAAGGTCTATTTGATCATAAAATTGACGGGTAAAGCTGTCGCTTAATAAAGTAATCAAACATAAGATAAAAATAATTGGAAAGACGGTATCAAGCATTCTGTATAGAAAAGTATAACCACGACTCTCTCCTCCTTCAAATTCAGGAGGTAAGTTAAGTCCTTGCAATATTTTGTAGCGCTGATACTTTCCATAGGTATTACGAATATAATTTTCATCAAATTTATGAATTTTTGACTCTATGTCAGCTAATTCATTCCTTTCCATTAATTCAACTTGAATCGCAAGGGCTTCCGACCAATCACCGACCTTCGCTCGATCGATTGCTTTAAGGTTTTGAGCGATATTTTGTTTTAGGGACTCTTGTGCTTCAAAAATTTTATTTCTGTCTTTGGAATTTAGATCACCGGATAGAGTATCCTCATAATCACTGCTAATATATTGCATTATTTCATTATTATCATCTAGTGAGGCAATAAATCCTACTTTGCTTTCTGAAGAAGTATTCATTACCAGTAGAAAAGCCATTACCAAGATACTGACAGACAAGGGCAACCAGTTAAGTCTAGCCTTAAAGATTTGTTTCAAATAAAGGTTAAATGGCTTCATGATGGCTAACCTCTCTTTCTTCTAATTGATGGCCCTGGATAGAGTATATCTTGTCGCAAAGATTAAGAAAATCCACTTGTTCATGGGTCGCTATTAAGAAAGCCTTTCCTTCATCACGTTGTGTTTGGAGATAGCTTTTAAATTGATTAAGACTCTCATAATCTAAACCATTAGTTGGTTCATCCATTAGCCAATAAGTAGGATTGGTTACTTCATATAATGATAATACTAACTTTTGTTTCATACCGAGCGAGTACTTATAAATCGGTTGTTTGATGTAATCGTGACTTTGCCATCGATTAACCGCCCTTTCGATTAGGTCTGGATCAGCTTGCCAGACTTTATTATAAAGCTTTAAGTAATCCATTCCCGATAGATTTTTATCCAACCAATTGACCGACTCAAAATAAAAAACTGCCTGCTTAAAACTTTTACCCCTAAGTTGTCGATCTTCAATGTCGAGACTGATCTGCCCTTGAGTTTCTTTCCTTAAACCTGCAATCGTCCTTAACAAGGTCGATTTCCCACTACCATTAGGACCCGTAAGAGCTACCAATGAGTAAGGAAAGATTGTAAAATCCGCAGTAAATAAGGGGATCTGATGATTTTTGATTGTTAGATTGCTTATGCTTAACATAATAGCTCCTTTTGATTTAGTAAAACTCTTATTTACAAAAGTATCTAAACTCTATTTTAAATTATTTATTCCAATTAGTGTACTCAAGTTCTCAATATAATTTATAAGCTAAATTTTACACCATTTAGTTTGTAGTTTGATTGAGTCAAGTCCATATAATTGTGTAAAAGTAAAAAAGGTCATGAAACGTCCTTTTACGGTACAATGTTTTTGACTAAGAAAACATACCCAGGAGGACTGTCATGACCCAAATACATTTTACTTTAAATCCAGAAGAGATTCAAAAACTTATTAATCGTTCGGTTTCTGATGATCTTGCCAAAAACTTACTAACAACGGTATTTAATCAACTGATGGAAAACCAACGCGATCAATACATTGGTGTTGGTGAGTTTGAACGCGGTGAAGAACGTGTGAGTCAACGTAATGGCTACTACGATAGAACGTACACAACGCGAGTGGGTACTCTTACTCTTCGTGTCCCACGCTCAAGGGATGGTCAGTTTTCAACAGATATCTTTGAAAGATATCAAAGACATGAAAAAGCTCTTTTAGCGTCTATGCTCGAGATGTATGTTTCAGGTGTTTCGACTCGAAAAGTCAGCCAAATCGTCGAAGAACTATGTGGTAAACAAGTCTCTAAGTCCTTTGTTTCTAATCTTACTAAAGAATTAGACGAGGTTGTCAAAGCATAGCAAACTGCACCTTTTGAGAAAAGCTATCCCTATCTCATGACAGATGTGCTTTATATTAAAGTGCGTGAAAATAATCGAGTTGTTTCTAAAAGCTGCCATATCGCCATCGGTTTTAGTGAATCTGGAGAAAGAGAAGTCTTAGGATTTCTCATCCAAGATGGTGAGAGTGAACAAACATGGACACATTTCTTCGAGTACTTAAAAGAACGTCATTTACAAGGTGTTAAACTCATTATTTCCGATGCCCATAAAGGCCTTGTAACAGCCATCAAAAAAGAATTCACGAATGTATCCTGGCAAAGGTGCCAAGTACATTTCTTACGAAACATCTTCGCCAGCATTCCAAAGAAAGATTCTCAGCTCTTTCGAGAGCAAGTTAAAGCCGTGTTTCGAATGACTAATCTTGAAGAAGCACGAAAACTAAAACAAGAAATCCTTGAGGAATTTGAGATACAAGCCCGATATGCGAAAGCATGCCAAGTTTTGGATGAAAGTTTTAAAGATGGATTCCAATATGTCGCTATTGGAACAGCCCACTCTCGATGACGAAGTACAAACCTTTTAGAACGATTGAATCAAGAAGTACGTCGTAGAGAGAAAGTGGTACGAATCTTTCCAAATGTCGACTCAGCTAATCGATTAATTGGCTCTGTATTAATGCACATCCACGAAGAATGGATTACTTCTTCAAGGGCTTATATGAGGCTTTAATGGTGATGAACATTGTACTAAGTTATTTTACACAAGATTATGGACTTGACTCTGATAACTTTTTTTAATTTACTATATTAACTTCAGTATAAACCTTTACTTATTATACTTATAAATACTTGATGATTATTCGGTGAGATGTAAAAGGTATCTTCATTTTGTAATCATTGATAGTGAATCAGAAAACTTTATGACCAATCATAAAGATGCACCATTAAAAGTAACATAAAAAACAAATCATTCTCTTGAATTGCATAGAATTGAATCTACATTTTTTTAATTACAAATTTAAACTTTATCTATCTTTATTTCTATATGAATTATCAATTGTCATTGTCACTTTATTTAAATCAATTTTAGTTCCTTCTCTATTTAGTTTGTCAAAGTACTTAGTTACAAAGTTTGGTAACGGAATACCTGATTGTCCAAGGTTTTCTACAACTGAAATCCCATATGTTACTATATAGAATACTATAAAACTTGTAGATATTGACTCAAATCCTAACACCTCAAGTAACGGGCAAACGGAAATCACTAACATAACAACTAGTAGATGCTTTACCAACCCCTGTAATCCTTTTGTAGAATTTGCGATACCACTTAAAAAACTTTTTGCATAGCCAGTAACAAAATCAAAGACTACTAACCAGACAAAAATAACTATGTAAGGATTGTTATTTATTGACTTATAAATAATGATTAATTTTTCTAACTCAAATTAATTATCCATTTAAAATATCCTCTCTATAAAACTAATATTTTTATTTATAATTTTTTATGAATTACCCTATACAGATTACTTTAAAATGAAAGACGCTTATTAGTTAATGTTCACTCGAACACTAATAAGCGTCTTTGTTATAAGATAGTATGTTTCAAAGTTATTATTTTTTAAGATATACTTCCCACCATAGGCCCTACAACTCCATTATTATATGCTCGAATAGGTACATATCTGCGAGTGCCTGAATAAGAAATATAGCTAATCCAAACATGCTTGTTAGTAATATAAACCGAATCATAATAAACAGATTCTCCTGCAGATAAGCTTGCAGCTACAGGTGAATTTTTTTGATAATTATTATAAATATTAACCTCTTGATTCGCAGTAAATCGAGCGCTCTCAGAATATGATTTTACTAGAGTTTCATTACCTGTTGGAGGGATCGGCTGAGGGGTTGGAGTGTTATTTTCAGCACCTCTTAATCGATAACAATGTAATGGACCATTTCCATAATAACCTTCTAAAGGAGTAATAGCTATACCATTTGATCCGTAATTACAATGAATGATTCTATCATTTGAAATAAATACCCCAGTATGTCCGTATTCATTTAATGATCCTCCTTTAACTCCAGCAACAAAGATATCTCCATAACGTGCTTGTGAACGACTAATTGGAATCAATAGTGATCCTTCTTGCTGATAAAGAGTCTCAGTATTTCCTAACCAACTTCCTTGAGGTAGAAATCCACCTGCAATTAGTGCTGAGTATACTGCTGATGAACAATCGTACGAAGTTGGTCCTGTTCTATGATTCATGCTATATGTTACTTTCCCAATTCGTTCCATGAACCACTGCACTACAGCATCCAAGTTGTTTTGCTTAGGCGAAGGGGTTGGAGTAGGTTGAGTTCCATCATTCTTGCTGACAATTAGAACATCTCCAGGATGGATTATAGAACTAATTGTCAAACCATTCAAAGAACATAATTCGTCTAATGTTAGACCGAATTTATTAGCAATTCCCCATAAGCTATCACCACTTACCACAGTATATGTTTTAACAGATCCTGAATTGTTTCCATTTCCTCCAGGATTTATTGTCGTGCTGCCTTTCTTAACTATTAGTCGATCACCAGGATGAAGCATGTGATCCGCTGAAAGATTAATAAGTTTTAACAATTCATCAATACTAATTCCAAATTTTTGTGAAATCCCCCAATAGGAATCTCCAGATTGTACGATATAATAAGAATTTGTATCTTGATTCATATTTGTTGATTCTCCTTTAAAATTAATATACTAACGACGAGCGGATGTTTGACTAGCTGTCAATTTTTCCCGCAAACCGTCGGACATTCATAAGCTTCGACAAAAATTTTTGTTGTTTCTTCAGGTTCTTGATGACTAATAAAAAATCCTTAAAAGTCACCTTATATGCAAAATCGTACAACGAATTAATATTCTAATCATAGCAATTTACGACTTCATATTATATTCACTTTAATTGTATATAGAAATTTACTAGATCTAAACCATTTGTATATGGCCAATTAGTTAAATTAGTTACTGATATACACTGACCAATTTCATATCCACAACGATTTCCATTAATTTCTGGATTACTAGAATTCTAGCAACATCTTCTCAAGACCATCCATATTTAATCAGATAATTGCAAATAATTCTTGCATTGTTTTCCATATCCCACATCCTTACATTTAATTTCAGTCTTTTAATAGCTATTAATTCGACTAACAATAACACGGAGGAAATTAAAAAAAATTAATGGAAATACTATCTTGATTAAAATTTAATTTTTCAACTCTTAAGCTAGACTATTATTATTCATGCTTAATTTTTTGATATTCAATCTAAACTTTATTTTATCAAACAGTAAAAAGTTAATAGTCTCTTCATACGTAATACTTCAATAATTATTAGTGATAAAAAAAGAAGTTTATGTTAAAATATAAATAATAAAATTAAAAATAAAAGGAGCTATATTATGTCAATAAAAAGAAGATTATTATCTACCCTTTCTATCATGTCTCTTGTGGCAGCTAGCTTACCTATATATACCTATGCGCAGGAAACGAGTGAAGCAAACCAAACTGAGGTTGAAACACCAGACAAAGGTCTAAGCTTTACTTATGAAGAAGCCGCTAAAAGAGTGGATGAGGATTTTTATGATCAATACCTCTCTTCATTACATTACTATGGAATAACAGATGAAATGCTAGCAACACTTCCTGAAGGAACAGTTCGTGAAGCAGCCATTCAATATTTAATGGAATTACCGACTGGTGGAGATATCTCCATGCCTTACGCACATTTCAAAAAGTTATATCCGACTTTTGTTTCCATTACACAAACATCTTCAGAGCAGAAAGAACCAAATTCAACAGATAAAGGACTATCCTATACTTATGAAGAAGCAGCTCAAAAAGTAGATCAAGGATTCTACGATGAATATCTATATTCTCTCCATTATTATGGTGTAACAGATGAAATGCTGGCAAAACTTCCAAAAGGCGCTGTGCGTGAAGCAGCTATTCAATACTTAATAAAACTACCGACCGGTGGAGATATTACCATGCCTTACAACAATTTCAAAAAGTTATATCCTGAAATCTTCAGCCAATCAGATTCTAAGCCAAACAATCAGAGCCAAACAGAAAGCGATAATAAAAAAGAGGACTCAATTAAACATGAAAAACTTACTCAGCATTTGAATGAGCAAAGAGTAGATTCTGAAGCTGAGAAAGAAGCTTTACCTCTTAATTACACTTTTGTAAGTGAAACTGGCGAATATACCATTAAATATGTTTCATTATTAGCACCTGCTTCTGCTGGCAATCAAGACCAAGAATTACCAATGCTCGTTGTAAAATATGAATTTGAAAATACTTCTGATCATAAAGTGATGGATTATGCCCACACTTGGGACCAACAGGTTTTCTTCTCTCAATCTCAACAAGATTCAACGATTAAATTAGAACCAGGGAAGTATCAATTAGATCCTAATCAAGAAGTTTTTCCTAAGTATGAAGAAGTAGATTCTGGCGAAAAAACAAGAGTAACCGCTTACTATCAACTAATGGACAGTGAATCGCCTTTAAACATTTCAATTTTAGAAAATGAAACGATTGCTGATTTCGATCTCAACATCGAAGATTTACTGAATCTGCCAAACCAAAGCTCCCTTTATTTAAATGATAGTAACCAAGGCTATCTTTTTGACTTTGATACTATTTATTTATTAAATCCAAGCCAAAACTTAGCGGATCAATTAGAGTTTGAAATTCAAAATTTTTCTGATTTTGAATTGTCCGAAGAAGCTAAACTCCAAATGGCAAAAATCACTGAAAGCCAAACTAATGTTATCAAATTAGAAAATATCAACTACTGTGTAACTGAAGAGGAACAAATTGAAGTCATCAATGAAGATGAGGAAGTCCTGTTGACTCTGCAATCTCAATCAAATTGGGAGACCTTTAAAGACCTTAATGATCAGATGTATCAAATAGTTCAATAATCTTTATTTAGTACTTATACAAAAGAAGCTAACTCTTTATAATAATATCCTGCCAAATTTCAATTTAAATGGCTCTATGTCAAATAATGTTGGTAGGGCTTCAGACGACTAACTTCTGTTGGTCGTCTTTTTTGTTAAGCAGATTTTTGTATAAACTGATACTAGATTATGTTTTTTTATCATGCGACCAATTTTTCGTCTTGATAAAGTTATACCCATCTTATTCAGTTCATTTCTTATTCGTCTTGTACCAAAGCTTTTTCTACTCGTATTAAACGTATGTATAATGATAGTTTCTAATTCCGAATCATCTTTTTAAGATTGGTATTCTTTCTTTTTATTGAATCATAATAAGTGCTTCTTGGTATTTTTAGGACTTAGCACATTACTGATACGCAATAGTGAGGAGCATTCTTCTGAATGACTTCTCTTTTCGTTACATGATCAGCGCGGCTTGCTTTAAACTATCATTTTCCACTTTCAATGGTGGATTTTCTTTGCGTAATTTTCATAGCTTTTTTTTATCATCTGTTAGATGATCAACTGTATTGAATGAACCACTATTTTGATGATTCTTCATCTATTTATCTAATACCAGAGATGTTAAATCATACTCTCTAACATTATCGGATTTAGATTTTCCATTTCAAATAATCACACTATTTGAAGTTTAAATTCAGGGATAAATGTTTTTCTTGTTCTTGCCATAATAAAATCGTCTACACTTAATTTAACAATGGGGCTGTATCATAAGTCCATTTTTGCTATAACCTTTAAAATAAGACCCGAGATA
>NZ_JBNUPM010000015.1:0-36471 GCF_050409425.1 Facklamia sp. P13064
TCAACTTTCTGCTTTTTTATATCTTTATTATACCATAAAAACCACTATAAACATTATTTAAACAACGTTTATAGTGGTTTTTCGGTTTGAGACTTATGATACAGCCCCTTTTTCGATAGAGATTTTTGTTGAAAATTCGAACAAATAATGATAAAGTTTGCTTAATGTTTGGAAAAGGAGGCTTTTTATAAATGATAAAAAAATATAAACGAAACCAGCGCTTAATAGCAATTACCCAACAACTAATGAATAATCCCAACCAACTCTTAAACTTACAAGATTTTGCGCATAAATTTCAATGTGCTAAATCATCAATTAGTGAAGATTTGGGAATGGTCAGAGGAGTTTTTGATGAAATGCAACTAGGGCAACTTGAAACATTGACTGGTAAAACAGGAGGTGTTATTTTTCGTCCACATCTGTCGGGAGAGGAAGTTGAAATTATTCAGCGTCAAGTAAAAGAGCGACTCTCTCAAGGTAAGAGAATTCTCCCAGGAAACTATATTTTCGTGAATGACCTACTACAAGATCCGAGTGTTTTAAATCCGATTGCTCAACTTATTGCAGCTAAATATGCAGATAAAGAGATTGATACCATTCTTACCATAGAAGCTAAAGGGATAGGATTAGCAGCGGCAGTAGCATTATATCTAAACAAACCTTATGTTGTGGTACGTCGAGAATCTACCTCTGGAGAAGGATCAACCATTTCGATTAATTATACTTCGGGTTCTACGCAGACTGTTAAGAAAATGGAACTCTCGAAGTCAGCTTTGCAATCGCAAAGTCGTGTATTAATTGTGGATGATTTTCTTCGTAATGGGGGAACATTAACAGGGCTTTTAAATTTAATTGAAGAATTTGATTCGCAAGCAGCTGGAATATGCGTTTTTGCAGAGAATAAGGTAAAAAATCGAATGAGTATTCCAAATTATCACGCTCTTTTTGAAACTCAATTACGTTATAACAATGAGTTAGGTCATTATCAATTGGAAATTGAAGCAGGAAATTTTTTTAATTAGGAAACTGCATAGCCATATGGTCCTTAAATAGATATAATATAAGGGTAAATGTCGCAGATAGAAGGAGTGTGAGTGAATGAAAAGAATGGCGGTTATTTTAGCAGCTGGCAAAGGTACACGCATGAAGTCAGCCTTACCTAAAGTTCTCCATAAAATTAGTGGAATTTCCATGGCAGAACATGTTGTTCGATCAGTCTTGGAAAGTCGTGCCGAGCAGATCGTAACTATTGTTGGTAATGGGGCAGATTTAGTGAAAGAAGAATTAAAAAACCTTACTGATTTTGCTTTTCAATCCGAGCAATTAGGAACAGGTCATGCAGTACTCCAAGCTGAGAATCTTCTGGCAAATGAAAAAGGAAGTACCTTAGTTATATGTGGAGATACACCCTTATTGTCAGGAGAAACATTAACTAAACTCTTTGAGCATCATGAAAGCACAGGTTCAAAAGCAACCGTTTTGACTGCAAGAACCTCAGATCCTACTGGTTATGGTCGAATTGTTCGTGATGATGAAGGCCAAGTTCTTAAAATTGTGGAGCAAAAAGACGCTTCGTCAAAAGAACTTATTATAGATGAGATTAATACAGGGACCTACATTTTTGATAATTTAAGTATGTTTAAAGCTTTGAAATCAGTGAGCAATCGGAATGCCCAGGGCGAGTATTATTTACCAGATATTATTGAAATTCTTCAAAAACAAGGAAAAAAAGTTCATGCTTTTAATATGGATGATTTTGCAGAATCAATTGGAGTGAATGATCGAGTAGCGCTTTCTAAAGCTCAGCAGCTAATGAACCGACGTATCATTACAAATCATATGCGAAATGGCGTGAGCTTTATTAATCCTGAAATGACTTATGTTGAAGCGGATGTAAAAATTGGTGAAGATACGGTGATTGAGGGGGGTGTTCAGCTTAAGGGCGAAACATTTATTGGTAAATCAGTAAGAATTGGTGCCAACAGTGAGATTGTAGATAGCCAAGTAGGGGACTCAGTAATAATTACTCAGTCAGTTATTGAGAAATCAAAGGTTGAAGATAAAGCAAAAATAGGACCTTTTGCGCATTTAAGACCGAATAGCTATTTGGCAGAGGGCGTCCGTATTGGGAATTTTGTTGAAGTTAAAAATTCTCAACTAGGTAAAGATACCAAAGCAGGTCACTTAGCCTATATCGGTGATGCTGAATTAGGAAAAGATGTCAATGTAAGCTGTGGTGTTATTTTTTGTAACTATGATGGTAAAAGAAAATATCGTTCGAAAGTCGGCGATCAAGTATTTCTTGGAAGTAACTCTAATATCGTCTCTCCACTTGAGATTGGGGACCGTGCCTTTATAGCTGCTGGTTCAACTATTATAAAGGATGTTGAAGCGGAAGCCTTAGCTATTTCACGTAGCGAACAGGTTAATAAGTTAGGTTATTGGACTAAATACATCAATAAATAAATTTAAGGAAAGAGGGATTTGGTTGGCAAGTGAACACTATAAGGATCCAAAATTAAAGATCTTTGCATTAAGTTCTAACGAAAAGTTAGCGGCAGCAATTGCAAAAGCTGTTGGAGTAGAATTAGGTGAAATTTCTTTATCTAGGTTTGCTGATGGAGAGATACGTGTAAATATTGATGAATCGACTAGGGGGGCACATGTATATATCGTACAATCGACCTCCTCACCAGTTAATGATAATTTAATGGAATTATTAATTACGATTGATGCTTTGCGTCGCGCATCAGCAAAAACAATCAATGTAGTGCTTCCTTACTATGGTTATGCACGTCAAGACCGTAAAGCACAGTCTCGTGAACCAATTACAGCTAAATTGGTAGCAAATATGTTAGAGCAAGCAGGAGCAGACCGTGTAGTGGCATTGGATTTACACGCTGCCCAAATTCAAGGGTTTTTCGATATACCTGTAGATCATTTATTAGGTGCTCCTTTACTGGCAAATTACTTTATTGATAACAAACTTTTTGGCGATGATGTTGTTGTTGTATCACCTGACCATGGCGGCGTAACTCGTGCACGAAAACTAGCAGAATTTTTAAAGGCACCAATTGCTATTGTTGATAAACGTCGCCCACGTCCTAACGTTGCAGAAGTGATGAGTATTGTTGGAGATGTAAAAGATAAAACAGCAGTGATAATTGATGACATGATTGATACGGCAGGAACAATTACAATCGCTGCTCAAGCTTTGATTGATCGTGGAGCCAAAGAAGTTTATGCCACCTGTACTCACCCGGTTCTTTCTGGGCCAGCTTTAGAAAGATTGCAAACATCTGTTATCAAGAAGGTAATTGTTACAGACACCATTCTACTGCCTGAAGACAAAAAAATTGATAAAATTGAAATTGTGTCTGTTGCACACTTAATTGCTGAAGCAATTAAACGTATTCACGAGAACCGTTCTGTTTCACCTCTTTTCAATGAAAAATTCACTATCATTGAGTAGACTTTAATTGTAAATTTTTTATTTGAAGCTTAAGCTCGTTCTATCTTTAAATTAGATGGGACGAGCTTAAGTTATTTCAATACAAATATATGAGAGCTTAAAAATTAATCAGACTAAATGTTGATGGTTATTTTTTAAAGAAGTCGGTATAATGAGTAAGAACCAACGGAAAGAAAGAGGTTTTATTATGAACCATCGAAAAGAATGGAATAATTTATTACGCTTTGTTGTAGTTATAATGGGTTCACTGGTATGTCTTTTAGGAATTCTATTATCCTTTTATTTAAAATTTTCAGGCCAAATTCCCTATAGAAATTTTATAGCTTTTGAATCAAGTTGTTTCTGGATAGCAATAGGTTTTATTTTGATCAACTTCTTCTTTGGTACCTATATATTTTATAATAAAACTTTAATGGACCTTTTCTACTTTACCATGCTATCTCAATTATTTTTGTCTTTTTTTATGATGGCCGTTACTTATGCTGGGTCTTGGCTAACTTTTCCGCGATCTGTTATTTTACTTAACCTTTTCGTAGGGACAATATTGGTATATTTATTTAATGCTGTAGCTTACATCCTTTATCATCGATTATCTGGCCGTAAACGAGTTTTAGTCGTAGGGGAGAATAAAAAGGCGTTAAATGCAGTGGTTAATTTTGATAGAATGACCAATCGTAGACATGAGGTAACTCATGTAGTCTTGTCAGATTATTACCAGCGTGTGGTTAAATTATCGGATGCGGTCGATATTGTTTACCTTACTGGTTATATCGAAGAAACAGAACGACTAAAAATATACGATTATTTGATGCGGAATAACAAAAAGCTCTTTTTATCGACTAACTTTGCAAATTTAATGATGGTTAATCCAAATATAATGAGCTTTGAAGATGAAAGTTTAATTGAAGTATCTACTTTTTCAATTGCTTTTGAACAAGCTATTATCAAAAGGACGATTGATATTGCTTCTTCTCTTCTTTTATTAATTTTAGCTTCGCCTATCATGTTAATAACAGCCATAGCTGTAAAACTAGACAGTAAGGGACCAATTTTTTATCGTCAAGTTAGAATTACAAAAGGATCTAAACCTTTCAACATTTTAAAATTTCGTTCAATGACTCAAACGGCTGAAGAAAAATCTGGACCCGTATTAGCTAGTTCTAATGATTCACGAGTGACGAGGGTAGGAAAGTTTATTCGCACTACTCGGATTGATGAACTTCCACAATTAATCAATGTGTTAAAAGGTGATATGTCGCTCGTTGGACCGCGACCTGAACGTCCTTTTTTTGTTAATCAATTTAGTCAAGAAAATGCTTATTATGAATTGCGTCATCATGTACGTGCAGGAATCACTGGCTATGCTCAAGTCTATGGAAAATATGCTACAGACTTTAATAATAAATTAAACTTTGATCTGCTCTATATTAAAAATTACTCATTAGCCTTTGATTTTAAATTGTTGTTTCAAACATTAAAAATATTATTTGATAAGGTTTCTTCAAGAGGTTTAGACCAAGAAGATCTCTGCCAACCTTCATGGAAGGATTTTCAATCCAAAATTCATATTTATGAGTAAGCTATTTCTAGATGTTGTTTATTGTTTATGTTAGGCTTTTGCTAGTAAATTATAAGGAGGATATTATGAATAAACGTAATAAGGTAAAAACACTTTTTTTAATGATAATGGTTAATCTGCTGCTAATCCCTCAGTCTTATGTGAGTGCTCAAGAAACAGTTTCAGATGCTTGGCAAGATGTGGCGGTAAAAGCAAACCAACAAGAATTCCAATCCTTTCATATGGAAGGTACAGTAGGCGTGAAAATTTCCTCGCAAAATATGACCAGTGATTTTGGAAACCTAGAAATTGACGCATTAGTAAATGCTCAACCGATAGCTTTACAAATGGTAGCAAAAATAATTTCTCCATTTGTAGGTTCAGAGGCTGTAGGTTTTGAAAGCTATGCTAAAGAAGGATTTAATTATATTTACAACACTCAATCTAAAGAGTGGAAGACTTCAGAATGGACGGTATCAGAAGAAGATATCTTAGATAGTCTTCAAGCATCCTTTAAAAATGTATCAAATGGCTTAGTAGAAAGCGAAATGACTTCAGAGGCCAAAACATTTATTGATAAATACTTTGAATTTGAAGAAAAAGGTCAAGATTATCTTTTTAAGTTGAAAAAAGATATTAATGGAGCTAGCTTTTACAATGATTTAGATAAGGCAATCGATTTAAAACAGTTGGTTAAGCAATCAGCTAACAAAGCGATTGAGCAATCAGAAGATCTGGGACAACCCATCGACCGAGAATATGAAGAATCTCTGGGGGAATTCTTGAATCCTGATATGTTTGAAGATTTCTTTAATATGAATCCACAAATGACTGTTACATATGAGAGTGTGACAGGGCTGATAAAGAACTTTTCCTTTATGATTGACACAGACCCTAAAGTTTTTATCGATTCAGTGAGTCAAACAGACCGGTCTAATTTACCAGAGCTTATAAGTATTTCGGCTAATTTTGACTTTGACCAGTATGGTCAAAGCTTTAATATTCAGGTTCCTTTGGAGGCCATGCAAACTTCTGAAGAAAATACCATAGAAGAGTAATTAGTAAAAACCTTTAGTTGAGCATTCAACTAAAGGCTTTTTTATAATGAGCTTATAACTTATGCACTCTTTTTGAATCAACATTGAGGGCAATAGTATGATACAATAAATAAAATTATTCAGTTGAGGAGATTAAAATGATCTATAAATATTCTGATGACAGCTTAATGACCCACACCGATCTTTATCAAATCAATATGTTGAAAACATATTGGGAAAAAGGGATTGATCGAAAACTGGCTGTTTTTGAAGTCTACTTTCGCAAAAACCCTTTTAACAATGGCTACGCTATTTTTGCTGGTTTAGAAAGAGTTGTTCACTATTTGAATCAATTTCATTTCTCAGCGACTGACTTGGATTATCTAAGAAGCTTAGAAATATACCCCGAAACATTTATTCAATACTTGGCAGATATGAAACTAGAGTTATCTGTTAGGTCTATGCAAGAAGGCGAGCTTTGTTATGCAACCGAACCTTTGATGCAAGTTGAAGGACCACTTGGTCAGTGCCAATTAGTTGAAACAGCTATTTTAAATATAATAAATTTCCAAACTTTAATTGCCACAAAGGCATCACGTATTCGTTCGGTAGTGGGTGAAGGGGATAAAATTTCTGAATTTGGTGCTAGAAGAGCGCAAGAAATGGATGCGGCTATTTGGGGAACGCGTGCAGCCTTTATTGGAGGCTTTGATTCAACTTCAAACGTTAGGGCTGGGAAATTATTTGGTATTCCTGTTTCTGGTACTCACGCTCATTCTTTGGTACAAGCTTACCGAGATGAGTATCAAGCTTTTAGAGCTTATGCTGAAACGCATCGTGATGTCGTCTTCTTAGTAGATACTTATGACACATTACGTTCAGGCATACCTATCGCTATAAAAGTAGCTAAAGAAATGGGTGACAAAATCAATTTTATCGGTGTTCGAATTGATTCGGGAGATATGGCTTACCAATCAAAAAAAATTCGTGAGCAATTGGACGAAGCAGGTTTCACCGAAGCGCGCATAATAGCTTCCAATGATTTGGATGAAAAAACCATTTTAAACTTACGAATGCAGGGTGCAAAAATCAACGATTGGGGTATTGGAACTAAAATAATAACTTCTTATGACCAGCCTGCTCTAGGTGCTGTTTATAAATTAGTTGGAATCGAAGATGACAAAGGTGAGATTGTACCGACAATTAAAATTTCTTCCAATACAGAAAAAATCACTACACCCGGTATGAAACAAGTTTGGCGAATTACTCGAAAAAAAGATGGCAAGGTGGAAGGTGACTATATTGCTTTAATAGATGAAAGGCCCGATCTTTTAGAGGAACTTTTCATGTTCCATCCAGTTCATACCTATATCAATAAAACTGTTAAGGACTTTGAAGCGCGTCCACTTTTAATAGATATATACAAAGAGGGTCAGCAAGTATATGATTTACCAGATATATTAACTATTAAAGATTATTCAGAGGATAAAATTAACTGCTTATGGGAAGAGCATAAGCGCATTTTAAATCCACAAGTTTATCCAGTTGATTTATCGCAAAAATTATACGATTTGAAAATGGATAGTATACAAGAGGTTCGCGACCAAGTTGATTTAAGAGTTGAGGCGTTTCAAACAGATCAATTCTGATAAGGAGAATAATATGAGACAATTGCAAAAAGAAATCATAGGGAATTTAAAAGTTTCACCAAGGATTGAACCAGAAGCTGAAATTCGGCGATCTATTAACTTTTTGAAAGATTATCTCTATCAAAATGCAGGTTTAAAGTCATTGGTATTAGGTATTAGTGGAGGACAAGATTCCACTTTAGCAGGGAAATTATCGCAAATGGCTATTGAAGAAATCCGAACTGAAACAAACGATAACCAGTATCAATTTATTGCTATACGACTTCCTTATGCTGTCCAAAATGATGAAGAAGATGCACTAAAGGCTCTAGATTTTATTGCACCAGACCGAATTTTAAATCTAAATATTGAAGAGGCGACTTTAGGAGTTGTTCAAGCTTTGAAAAAAGAACAAATTGAAGTTAGCGATTTTAATAAAGGAAATATTAAAGCGAGACAGCGTATGGTGATGCAATATGCGGTAGCAGGACAGTTTTCAGGTGTTGTAGTAGGAAGTGACCATGCAGCAGAGAGTGTCACAGGATTCTTTACTAAATATGGAGATGGGGCAGCGGATGTAATGCCTTTGTGGCGCTTAACCAAAGATCAGGGTAAGCAGTTGCTACAGTCCCTAAACTGTCCGGCAGACCTTTATCAAAAAATACCGACAGCCGATTTAGAAGAAGACCGTCCTATGTTATCCGATGAAGAAGCGTTGGGTGTTTCTTATCAAACCATTGATCGTTATTTGACAGGACGTGAAGTAAAAGACCATGAAGCAGCAATAATTGAAAAATGGTACTTAAGTAGCCAACATAAACGCCATCTGCCAGTCACTGTCTTTGATCAGTTTTGGAGGGAATCTTGATTTAAGGAGATGAAATAATGTCCATTGTACTGGAAATAATAATGAGGGTAGTGCTTGCTTTCATATTGTCATTAGCATTTTCCTATTCCTTATTAAAGTTGCTTAATTATACAAAGCCCCTTGATTTTAAGAATAGAGAGAATAATAGCAAAAGAACACCACCTGCTTACGGTGGTATTGCTGTATTTATGGCATATTGGTTAAGCTATTACTTATTAAATCCTTTTACTCTTTGGGATAAGCAAGGGAGTCTTTTTGTAGCCTCCTTAATTATCCTTGTAACGGGCGTTTTAGATGATAGGTTAAATTTATCTGCTTTAAAAAAATCAATCGGTATTTTAATCGCCTGTCATTATGTCTATTTTTATAGTGACATTTCTTTTTCATCTCAACTCATTAATTTTGAAGACCCATTACTTTTTAATGGTTTGAAATATCTCTTAACCATAGTATGGATTTATTTAGTAACTAATGCATTAAATTTATTAGATGGGATTGATGGCCTAGCTTCAAGTGTTAGCCTGGTGAGTCTTTTTTCAATGGTTATAATAACTTTAGGTTTTTCTTTAACCATTCAATTGGATTTTGTATTAAAGTTGTTATTTTTATTTGCAGCAATTGCTGGTTTTTTAATATTTAATTGGCCACCTGCTAAAATTATGTTGGGAGATACTGGGGCTTTATTTATTGGATTTATGTACGCTAGTTTAACCGTTACTAATCTAAAAAACGCCAGTCTTTACTCTTTTATTTTTCCAATACTTTTATTTGCTGTTCCACTTTTTGATACTGTTTTTGCCTTCATGAGGCGTTTACACCAACGAACCCCGGTTACTGAAGGAGACAAAGAGCATATCCATCATCGGTTACTGCGAAGGGGTTATAATGAAAGTTCAATCAATAAAATGATGATGGCTTTATCTGCCGTTTTTTCATTGATTACCCTAGCCCTCCATGCCTTTCCTAATTTAAAGTGGCTGATATGGGTGATGACAATGGTATTGATTGTAGCAATGGTTTATTTTACTGTGCATATTGGAAAAGAGTCTCCAAACAAATGAATCTTTTTAAGTTTTAAAAGGTATATTTATATCTCGATTACCTAAACTGTCTATTTTAACTTGTCCACTTAAAAAATTGACTAAATAGCTATCAAATTCCTTTAGGAAGTCAGAATGAATAGCGATTGTCATTTGAATTTTTTCGAGATATTCGATGGTTAGAACAGAAGGTAAGCCAGGCATTTGAGCAAGATTATGATTAAAGCGATCAAGCTGTGCATAATCCATTTCAATTTGAAGAAGGGTCTGGTTAACATTTTTAATTTTATTGGCCAATTGGCAGCTTTCACTAACTACTTGGGTGTAAGCGCGAATTAAACCACCTGCACCTAACTTGTTTCCACCAAAATAGCGAACAACAATGGCTGCGACAAAAGTTAATTCCTCTTTTTTAAGAACTTCAAGCATTGGTAGACCTGCTGTACCACTTGGTTCGCCATCGTCACTCATGCGTTGAATACTTGAGTCAGCCTCTAAACTAAAAGCATAGCAGTGGTGATTTGCTTTATAATGCTTTTTTTGTATACTAAGCAAGTGTTGATTAAATTCTTCTTCACTTTTGATTGGAAACAGAAAACAAATAAAACGAGATTTTTTTATTTCAATTTCATGTACAATTTCTTTTTGGATACTTAAATAATTAAACATATAGCTTTCCTTTCATTTATGTTAGGATAATAGATAACATATAGATTCTTTAAACAGTGTAACATATTTAAAAAACAACTGATTATTAGTCAGACAGGGAATGGTAGTGAAAAATGAAAACAGCAATTATAGTAGATTCTACAGCATATTTAAACCAGGAAATAGCCAGTCAATCAAACGTTTTTCAAGTCGATCTTAGTGTTATTTTTGATGATGGGACTGTTTTTAAAGATTCATCTGATATTGATGAGCAGACGCGGTTTTATCAGTATATGGAAAAAAGTGATCGATTACCTAAATCTTCTCAACCACATCCAGGTGACTACTACCAATTGATGGATCAGATTGTTGAAGAAGGTTTTCAAGCAGTCATAGCTATCCATCTATCTTCAAAAATATCAGGAACTTTAGCTTTAGCGCAATCGGTACTAACTGAATACCAAGATCGTATTCAAAGTTATATTATCGATTCTAAGTCTTCATGCATAGTCATTGAAGGTTTGGCAAGGAAAGCCTTAAAAGGACTCGAAGCGGATAAGGAATTAGAAGATATCGTGGCTGAACTAACTTGGCAAGCAAATCATACACAAACTTATTTGATGGTCGAAGAGTTAGAGAACCTAGTTAAAGGTGGACGTTTAAATGCAGGTTTTGCTACACTAGGCCAATTGCTTAAAATTCGTCCTTTATTGCATTTTGATGAGGAAGGAAATATTCTTCTCTTTGAAAAAATCCGTACTAATAAAAAGGTGTATGCTAGATGGATTCAACTAATTAAAGAAGCAATTGAATCATATCCCCAAGGTATTCAGCTTATGATGACACATGCCAATGCTAAAGACGAATGTAGTGTGGTTGTAGAATTAATTGAAAAAGAGTTAACGATCTCTGATATAGAAATTAACTCGATCGGCCCTGTTATCGGTACACATACCGGAAAAGGTTGTATTGGCTTAGCCATAATGCCTAATTACGATCCTAATTAAACAGGTAAATAATAGCACTAATTATTCTCCTTCTGTGTACTTTATAAAAAGACATGGAAGGAGATTTTTTTGATGGAGTGGAAAGAGTATTTTATTGGTCAATTAATGACTCAAAGAGAAGTAACAATAATCTGGGATAAATTTCTTTCTCAATCCAGCTGGAAATTAGAGACGATATTTAATCATCTACACGCAATGCCTGCTATACAAATAAAACAAAAGCACATCCTTTGTTCCAGGTGCAATTGTCAAGATCAACAACAATACTATAAGTTTTATTTTAATAAAAAGAAGATTATATATTGTTGTTCGTGTCTTCAAATGGGACGAATTTGTAGTAACGATTTGCTTTATTATTTACCAAACAATCAACCTTTAACTATAAGAAATCAAAAATCCTTTCTCACCTGGCAAGGGAAACTTTCGCCACAGCAAAATAAGGCTTCACAAGAAGTTGCGGAACAATTGGATGATAGTAGTCACCCACATTTAATCCATGCTGTAACGGGAGCTGGTAAAACAGAAATGCTTTTTCCAATAATCGATGAAATATTAAGAAAGGATGGAAAGATAGCTTTAGTCTCTCCAAGAGTTGACGTGTGCATTGAACTTTTTCCAAGAATTAAAGCTGCTTTTAATTCGGTCAAAGTTCTTTTGCTTCATGGAAAGAGTGAAACAAAATATGAGCCCTGTGAAATTTTAATAGCAACTACCCATCAGTTGCTAAGGTTTTTTCAAGCCTTTGACCTAGTAATAGTGGATGAAGTAGATGCCTTTCCCTATGTTGATAATGAGAGTTTACATTTCGCGGTAAATCGAGCAGTTAAAAAGAAGGGTAAATTAATCTTTCTGACAGCAACACCGGATAAAAAAATTGTGGAAGCGGTCAAAAAAGGCTTGATTCACCAGACCATTTTACCAGCGCGATTTCATGGTTTTCCTTTGGTTGAACCCATATTTTTGTGGTTGGGAGATTGGAAAACTAACTTAGTAAATCAACAAAAGAATTCCAAACTTCTCTTAAGCCTAAAACATTTTATTGCGCTTGAAGGTCGAAAACTAATTTTTATAGCCAATATCAAGTTGGCAATTCTATTATCTGAGTGGTTAGAGAAACTTTTTAAAGGCCTTAGACTTACCTATGTATATTCAACAGATCCTCTAAGACATCAAAAGGTAGAAAAAATGCGCAAAGGTCATTATGACATACTAATCTCTACATCCATTCTTGAAAGGGGAGTAACTTTTGAAAACTGTCATGTGTTTGTCCTTGGTGCTGAGGACCCTCTTTTCTCTAAATCAGCTTTAGTTCAAATGAGTGGCAGGGTAGGAAGGAAGGCTGCTTATCCATCAGGTAAAGTTGTTTTTGGTCATTATGGTATTACAAAAGAAATGAAAAGAGCGGCTATAGAAATTAAGGGAATGAATCAGTTAGCGAGCAAGAGAGGACTTTTAAATGCAAATGCTTGATGAAAGGGTCTGTTTGATGTGCCAGAAAAATTACCAACGTGATTTAAGTTGGCAACAGTTATTTTCCTGGCAAGCTATTGAATTTGAACCATTGTGTTCAGACTGTTTAAAATCATTCGTTCCTTATCATTATCAGAGTGAAAGTTGCAGAGCCTGTGGAAGAAAATTAGATGGTAGCAACCACTATCAAACTACTTATAGAATCAAAGATACTGATGAGAATTACTGTCTAGATTGTTATCGCTGGCGCCAAAAATATCCTCTAAAGCTAATAAACAATCAAGCCTTATTTGACTACAATGCTGGTTTTAAAAATTGGATCACTCGTTATAAATATGATGGAGATTGCCGGATGGCGAATGTAATGAAGCAAGTCTTAAAGAAAACATATAAACACTATCCAAACTACCTTTGGTTAATTTTACCTAGCTCTGAATCAAGCTTGAAAAGGAGATTGTTTCATCCGACCGCATATTTATTAGAAATAGCCCACATCCCTTATTGTTGTCCCTTCCATTACATTGGAAATGAAATTAGACAAGCAGCAAAAAGTCGAAAAGATCGTTTAACACTCAATCGTCCATTTGCTTGGATAAATATAGAAAAAGAAAAATTAAAAGAAAAGAAAGGTCTAATGATTTTTGATGATGTTTATACAACAGGGGCAACTATGATACAAGCAAAATTAGAGATAGTTCAACATTTTGAAGCTATTGCTAAAGAAGAAATGGATTTAAAAAGTATTACTTTAGCAAGAAATCAATCACTTGCTTAGAATGTGTAGCGCTTTCAATCGATGTGGGCATGTGTTATAATAATTTTAAGCTAGTAATAGCTTTTGGGTTTATGGCTCATTAGCCTTAGACCAAATAGAGAGGAAATGAGGGATATTTATGTTTAACTATAATGTTCGTGGAGAAAATATCGAGGTTACTCAAGCTATTCGAGAATACGCCGAAAAGAAAGTTTCAAAACTTGAGCGTTTTTTCAATGATGTACCGAATGCAACTGCCTATGTAAATTTGAGGGTTTATCCTGATAAAACAGCAAAGGCAGAAGTAACTATTCCTTTATCTTTCTTAGTGCTCAGAGCTGAAGAGACAACACCTGATTTATATGCGAGTATTGATTTTGTAGTTGATAAATTAGAGCGACAAGTACGGAAATATAAGACTAAAATTAATCGCAAATCACGTGAAAAAGGCTTCGAAGGAATAACTACATCAGATTTGGTACAAGCTTCAAATGTAAATAATCATGAAGATGAAAGCGAACCCGATTTACAAATAGTTCGTTCAAAGCGAATTGCTTTAAAACCGATGGATTCAGAAGAAGCAGTCTTACAAATGAATATGCTAGGCCATGACTTCTTCGTATATAAAGAAGGAGAAACAAACGAAATTAATATCGTTTACCGCCGTAAAGATGGTCGATATGGATTAATTGAAACAGCGAGAATGGATTAAGATTAAGTTGTATCCTTAGAATATAGTGAATATCAAATGTTAAATGAAGAGCTTATCAATGCTCTTCATTTTTTATTGTTAAAAAGCAGAAGGAATTAAACTTTTACAATACACTAGCAGATAAAAATGTTTGAAAGTCGAGTTTTTAATGATACAATGTTACAGTGAGAAAATTTATTCATGGAATGGGTAAATGAGGATTATGGGAATTAAAGGAGCATATTAATGGCCAACTTTTTAAAAAATTTAATTGAAAATGATAATGCTGAATTGAGAAGAACCGGAAAATTAGCTGACCAGGTAATCGACTTAGAAGAAGATTACCGCACGATGACTGATGAAGAACTGCGTGCCCAAACTACTATTTTAAAAGATAAATTAGCTAGTGGAAAAAGTTTAGATGATATTCAGGTAGAGGCATTTGCTGTTGTAAGAGAAGCTGCTTATCGAGTATTAGGCTTATTGGCCTATCGTGTCCAAATTCAAGGCGGCTTTGTCATTCATAAGGGTGATATTGCTGAAATGAAAACCGGTGAAGGTAAAACTTTGACAGAGACAATGCCTGTTTATTTAAACGCTTTGTCAGGTAAAGGGGTTCATGTTGTTACTGTTAACGATTATTTAGCAACTCGTGACTCTAAAGAAATGGGAGAAGTTTTCCGCTTTTTAGGCTTAACAGTCGGCTTAAATCTAAACTCAATGAACGCTGCTCAAAAGCGTGAAGCTTATGCTTGTGATGTGACTTATTCTACAAATAACGAATTAGGTTTTGACTATTTAAGAGATAATATGGTTGTTTACAAGTCTCAAATGGTTCAAAGACCATTATATTTTGCGGTAGTAGACGAAGTGGACTCTATCTTAATTGATGAGGCTCGTACACCGTTGATTATTTCTGGTCAAGGTGAGAAATCGACAGCCCTCTATAATCGAGCAGATTATTTTGTTAAGGGATTGAAAGAAGAAGAAGACTACACCATTGATTTGACTTCTAAGTCAATTGTTTTAACAGATATTGGAGTTGACAAGGCTGAAAAAATCTTTCGCTTAGAAAACCTGTATAATGTTGAAAATTCATCACTGGTTCATCATATTGATCAAGCTTTACGCGCAAATTACATTATGATTCATGATATTGACTATGTGGTAGACGAAGAGGAAGTTAAGATTGTCGATCCATTTACAGGTCGTATTATGGACGGTCGTCGTTATTCAGATGGACTTCACCAAGCGATTGAAGCAAAAGAAAATGTTGAAATCCAAGATGAGTCCAAGACAATGGCAACGATTACTTTCCAAAACTACTTCCGTATGTATGAAAAATTATCTGGAATGACGGGAACGGCTAAGACGGAAGAAGAAGAATTTAGAGAAATTTACAATATTAACGTCGTTTCAATCCCAACCAATCGACCAGTTATTAGAAAAGACCACCCAGATTTGCTTTATCCAAACTTAAAAGCTAAATTTGCTGCCGTCGTAGAAGAAATCAAAGAACGTCATGCTAAAGGGCAACCTATTTTAGTAGGGACAGTGGCTGTAGAAACTTCAGAGTACCTATCAAAATTATTAACAAAAGAAGGTATTCCTCATGAAGTCTTGAATGCTAAAAATCACTTTAAAGAAGCTGAAATTGTTATGGCTGCCGGTCAAAGAGGTGCGGTAACCATCGCGACCAATATGGCTGGACGGGGAACCGACATTAAGTTAGGATCAGGAGTTAAAGAAGTAGGCGGACTCGCTGTTATCGGAACTGAACGTCACGAATCACGTCGAATTGATAACCAGTTACGTGGACGGGCAGGACGTCAAGGAGATCCCGGGGCATCACAATTCTATTTATCACTAGAAGATGATTTGATGCGACGTTTCGGATCAGACAGAATTCAAAAGGTTTGGGAAAAACTGAATATGACAGACGACAACAATGAAGGAGAAGATCTTGCTATTCAAAGTAAGATGTTATCTCGTCAAGTTGAATCAGCCCAAAAGAGAGTGGAAGGTAATAATTACGATACTCGTAAGAGTGTTTTAGAGTACGATGAAGTTATGCGTGAGCAAAGAGAAGTTATTTATGGTCAAAGATTGGCGGTGATTAATGAAGAAGAAACCTTAACACCTCATATTAAAGCAATGATTAAACGGACCATCGAGCGTGAAGTGGCCTATGCTACTGAAAACGATGAAAAGGATTGGAATTTAGACAGTCTATTGGACTTCGTTCACAACACATTATTTAGTCCAGAAAAAATCTCAATAAAAGACTTAGAACGTAAGAGCAGAGAAGAATTAATAAATTATTTGTATAATGAATCTGTGTCGGCTTTTGATGAGAAAATTGCTTTACTAAATGGTCCTGAACAAGTTTTAGAATTTGAAAAAGTAATTATTTTGCGTGTGGTTGATTCGAAATGGACAGACCATATTGATGCGATGGATCATTTACGTCAAGGTGTTGGTCTAAGAGCATACGCTCAAACGAACCCTCTAACAGAATATCAAACAGAAGGCTTTGATCGCTTCCAAGAAATGATTGCTGCAATTGAATATGACATCACTCGATTCATAATGAAGGCACAAATTCGTCAGAATTTGGAGAGGGAGCAAGTTAATTCCACAAGCCCTCGGGTAAAACCAAGTTCAATGCCTAAACACCAAAGTGTAAAAACATTAAAAGGCTAATATGACAGAATAGCAAAGGTCCTGCGGATTAACTCCAAAGGACCTTTTGTGTCAATTTTAAAAAGTAAGGTGATATGATGGAAATATATGAAATTAAGGACCAAATAGAATCAGCCCAACTTAATATTGAAAAAATAAGGGGGTCCCTTTGACATCGATAAATTGGAAGCAGACGTTGCTGAAATGGAATCGAAGATGTTAAAGGAAGATTTTTGGGACGATAATCAAGCTGCTCAATCTTTAATTCAAGAATTAAATAAATGTAAACTCGAAAAAAACTCTTTTTATCAATTAGAAGAAGGACTGGATGATGCAATGATTGGACTAGAGCTTATTGAAGAAGGCCAAGATCCTGAATTACAAAAAGAGCTAGAAGAAAAGCTGGTCTTACTCAATAAACAAATTGATGATTATCAACTATCTCTTCTTTTGTCGGGAGATCATGACCATCTCAATGCGATTATGGAAATTCACCCAGGAGCGGGAGGGACAGAATCCCAAGATTGGGGCGAAATGTTGTTGAGAATGTATGAACGCTGGGCGAGTCACAATCATTATGCGATAACATTTATAGATTATCAAAATGGGGATGAAGCAGGCATTAAAAGCGCTACTTTTGAGGTTTCTGGCTATAAAACTTATGGACATCTGAAGTCGGAAAAAGGGGTTCATCGTCTCATACGGATATCGCCTTTCGATTCTAATGCGCGCAGACACACTTCCTTTTGTTCAATTGATGTTACTCCGATGATTGATGGTTCGATTGAGCTAGAAGTAAATCCTGAAGATTTACGTATCGATACTTATAGAGCTTCAGGAGCTGGCGGACAACATATAAACAAAACTTCTTCTGCCGTTCGAATTACACATCTTCCGACAGGAATTGTTACTCAAAGTCAATCCAATCGTTCACAAATTCAAAATAAAGAGCAAGCTATGAGCCTCTTGAAAGCAAAACTTTATCAAAAAGAAGTGGAAGAAAAAGAAGCTGAATTACAAGCGATAAAAGGTGAGCAAAAAGATAATGCCTGGGGTTCACAAATCAGGTCCTATGTTTTCCACCCTTATTCAATGGTAAAAGACCATCGAACGAATTATGAAACGGGGAATATCGACGCTGTAATGGATGGAGAATTAAATCCTTTTATTGATGCTTACTTAAGGTGGAATATCCAAGAAGAAAAATAAGTAATAAAGAGTGAAGAATTACTAGTATGTGAGGTGAAATTGTTGATTAAGCTAATTAAAGCGAGCAAACAGTATGGTAATGGAATATGGGCTGTTAAAGATGTGAGTCTCGAGATAAATAAGGGAGAATTTGTTTATTTAGTAGGACCTAGTGGTTCGGGGAAGTCTACGCTGATGAAATTGTTAAATCGTCAAGAAAAAGTTACAAGCGGACAAGTGATTGTTAATCAGTTTAAAGCGCATGACTTAGCTGAAAGGAAAGTTCACCTATTACGAAGGCAAGTTGGTGTAGTTTTCCAAGATTTCAAACTTTTACACCAATTTACAGTAGCTGAAAACATTGCTTATGCATTAGAAGTTACAGGAGAGAGTAAAAAGAAAATTAAAAAACGTGTGTTGGAAGTTCTTGATATCGTTGGTTTAAAGTCTAAAATGCATCAATTACCGAACGAGTTGTCAGGTGGAGAGCAACAAAGGGTTTCCATAGCGAGAGCTTTAGCTAATCGTCCTCAAGTGCTTGTGGCGGATGAACCGACGGGTAATTTAGATCCAATCAGTGCAGTTTTGATAATGCGAGCTTTAGAAAAAGTTAATCGCTCTGGAGTAACTATTCTAATGGGAACTCATAATGATAATATCGTTAACTCCCACCCTCACCGAATTTTACAAATGCACCAAGGTAGATTGGTAAGAGATATAAAAAGAGGTGTAAAAAATGAAATGGATTAGATCCCGTATTCGTCATTTTAGAGACGGAATGAGAAATTTATTTCGAAATGGCTGGCTGACTTCTGCATCAATCGTAGTTATGAGTCTAACTTTATTTTTATTAGGCACCTTTTTTGTTCTCGTATTGAATATTAATCAATTGACAGAAACGATTGAAAATGAGATTCAAGTACGAGTGATGATTGATCCTTTAGCAGAGGTTGCTGATGAGAGAAAACTTGGTGATGAAATTGCAGCGATGGATAATGTTGTTAAAGTTGTCTATCGGTCGGCAGAAGAAGAATTAGAGTCTTACCAAGAAGTTATTACAGAAGATTTTGATGTTTTAATGGATCAAAATCCTCTTAACAATATGTACTTAGTCACTGTAAATTCAGCTAATTCATTAGAGCAAGTAACCAAAAAAGTTCAAAAATTAAAATGGGTTCAAAGTGCTAATATTGGTTCAGTCAATCTTGAGAGCTTGATCCAAACAATTGAAATTATGCGATATGCTATAGCTATTTTAGGAGCTATTTTTATTCTGATAGCTATCTTACTTATCTCCAACACAATTAAAGTAACTATTCAGTCGCGCTCAAGAGAAATTGAAATCATGGAGCTGGTAGGTGCAAAAAAATCTTATATAAAGGCACCTTTCGTTATTGAAGGGGGAAGTGTAGGAATTATAGGCGCTGCCATAGCCAGTATTGTTTTATATTTTTCCTACCAAGCAATCCTTAGCCTGGCTCAAGAGTTACTGGCTTTTAATCCGGAGTATGCCATGCCTATTTATCCTAATATCTTGTATATATCTGGTATTTTGCTGGTTTTGGGCTATCTATTAGGTGTTTTAGCAGCAAAAAGAGCTGTAAACAAATTTTTTAAATAGAAATTTAAAAGACTTCCCTATTCTTTTAAAGGGAGGTCTTTTTATAGTAGTGAAAGCTATTGATTAGAAGATATCTTTTAATAGATGAAGGCGTCTGATAGAATAAGAAAGTACTTAGAGATCCTAGGAGGTTGGCTATGAAAAGAGTGCTGGTTGTCGATGATGAACAATCGATATTAATGTTATTAGAATACAATTTAAATCAAGCTGGTTTTGATGTGGTCACTGCAGAAGACGGTAAGACCGCTTATAAATTGATTAAAAAAGAAAAGTTTGACTTTATCATTTTAGATATTATGCTTCCAAAAATGGATGGAATGGATGTATGTCGCCGTGTGCGTCAAGAAAAAATTGAAACACCTATTTTAATGTTGACGGCCAAAGATGATGAATATGATAAGATTATTGGCTTAGAATTAGGAGCAGATGATTATATGACCAAGCCTTTTAGCCCAAGGGAGGTTATTGCCAGAATTAAGGCAATTGGGCGTAGGATGCAAAGTAGCGAAAAGAATGTAAAAGAGGTTGAAAGTCAGACAGAATCAGTAGATATTACACCTCTACAAGTTCCTACTAATGCATCTGAGAATTCAAATGATGTGATAAGGCTCGGTAAGTTAGAAATATTTCCAGACCGCTATGAAGTGATATGTGATGGTAAATCAATTGATTTAACGCCCAAAGAGTTTGAACTCTTACTCTATATGGCAGTTAGAAAAGGGCGTATACTTAGTCGTGATCAACTGCTTAATAACATATGGAATTTTGACTACGCGGGTGAAACGCGTATCGTCGATGTCCATATTTCACATTTAAGGGAAAAAATTGAAAGTGACACAAAAAGTCCTGAATATATTAAAACGGTAAGAGGGTTTGGTTATAAATTTGAGGTACCACAAGCATGAAACTGATAGACCCGAGCCAAAGACGCCGACAATTGGGACTAGGAATTGTCCTATTTATGATAGGTATTTTATCTTTAGTTTATTTGGGTTACAGACAAATTGAGCAGACAATTTATACGATTTTACAAGATCAAGTGCAAACTCATTCAGCTTACATATTCATTAAAGATCAAAGTCGGATAGAAGATTATTATCAAGACCTAGATAGTATCTTTAGTGGTGAAGATCGCGAGGTTTTTTTAATTTCTCAAAGAAATAATTCGAAAAATCGCTTAGTACCCAATACTTTATGGAGAAATTCAAAAGAAGGTAATACAAAGAGCAGTCTGAGTCTCATTCATCAAAAGATTATTAAAAATAAAGGTCAAAATATAATTTCCTGGAGAGCTGATCAACGGATCTATGCTGGTAAGAAATTAAATTGGAACAAACAAACTGTTTGGTTGGTTGAATCGGTCGATAAGAACTACTTTTCTTTCAAATGGCAAGAATATTGGAAGCTGGTAGCAATTTATATTATGGTTCAGCTTTCCCTTATATTCTTAGCTATTCGATTAGCCTTGCTAAAAACTACGGGTCCGATTCAATCAATAAGGCAAGGGATAGAAAAGGTTAGAGATTCCGATTATCATTATGAATACCTTGAACATTCGATTCCCGAAGTTAATCAATTAGGACAATCAGTTACCGATATTGTCAAGTATTTAGGAGAAGACCGCAATGATCTGATTTCTGGACAACAGCAATACTCTTTATTACTGGAGAATATCAACCTTGGAGTATTAGTCATTGACTCTCAAGGAAAGATTGATCTCATGAATCCAGCTTTAGGAAAAATTTTAGGACTGTCGCCAACAGTAATTGGGCGTCCTTACCAAGCAATTTTAAAATCTTTTCAATTAATCAGTTTGATTAATCGAGTGATGCAAACACATTTGCCTGTACAAGAAGAAGTAGAAGTTTATGTACCTAAATCAAAATTCTTGGATGTCAATATCCTTTCCTATCAAGAATATCAAGCCAGTGAAATGTCTTTTTTGGTATTACTCTATGATATAACTGAAATCCGTCGTTTAGAAACGGTAAGAAGTGAATTTGTAGCCAACGCTTCACATGAACTAAGAACACCTGTGACTGCTATCAAAGGTTTTGCAGAAACACTCTTAAACGGAGCGCTAAAAGATAAGAAGGCAGCTAATAAATTTGTTAACATTATTGCCAAAGAAAGTAATCGACTGGAAATGATTATTGAAGATATTCTTGAGTTATCTCGTGTTGAAAAAAGTGAAAACAATTTACCTAGATCAAGCTTTTATGTGGATAAAGTAACAGAAAATATGATCGAGTTTCTTTCTCAAAAAACTGCTCAAAAATCAATTAAAGTCGAATTGATTTCTAATAACAATATTGCTTTGAAAGCAGACCAATATCGCTTTGAGCAAATTTTAACCAATCTATTAGACAATGCTATTAACTATTCAGATGAAGGCAGTCAAATAACAATTAGTATTAAAGAAAAAAAGAAAAAAATTGAATTAACTGTTGCTGATACAGGAATAGGGATACCCGAAACAGAGATGGATCGAATTTTTGAAAGGTTTTACCGAGTTGATAAAGCACGCAGTCGAAATTCAGGTGGAACAGGCCTTGGGCTTTCGATTGTGCGCAATTTAGTCAAAATGATGGGTGGTAAAATCGAGGTAAAAAGTCAAGTGGGGGTAGGGACATCGTTTACGATAATTCTCCCTAATTAATGATGACGCTTACAGTTAAGAATGTTATAAGAAAGCCCTTCACCCAGGGTCTTGTAACATATTTGTAACATTATTTGCTGAAAATTTACAAAGAATTTACATAGGTGAAGTACAATAACAATGTACTATCAATGCAAGAGTTATTGTAGTCAAGTAAATTGTGGAGGAGTTGTCTTAATGCAGGGCAAAGTGCTAGAAAGATTCATGAAATATGTCTTTATGTTTTGTGCATTCTTATCTATTTTATCAATTGTTTTAATCTTCTATTTCATCTTTGTAGGTGGAACAGTTGATGACGGAGTTTGGAAATTCCAAGGTGGAATTCCTTTTCTAATGAAGCATGGCTTCTTAAAAACCTTTGTAGGTCAGCAGTGGCAGCCTTCTTGGAAAGAGCCTCTTTATGGTATTTTCCCTTTCATTATGGGGTCTATTTATGTTACGGTTGGCGCTATTGTTGTTGGAGTTCCCATTGGAGTTCTAACGGCTATTTTTATGGCATATTTTTGTCCAGATTTTTTATATAGAATCTTTAAGCCAGCAATTAACTTAATGGCAGCCATTCCTTCAATCGTTTATGGTTTTTTTGCTCTTCAAATGATGGTTCCATTCATCAGAGGATTAAAGTTTTTACCAGCTAATAATGGAATGAATATACTGACAGCTTCGGTCTTATTAGGTGTAATGATTCTACCGACTGTAATTGGACTTTCAGAAGCAGCTATTCGAGCGGTGCCGAGACACTATTATAATGCCTCAATGGGTCTTGGCGCTACTCATGAGCGATCTGTTTTAAATGTCATTGTCCCAGCGGCTAAATCTGGTATTCTATCTGCCATTATCTTAGGGATTGGTCGTGCGATTGGTGAAACAATGGCGGTTGTTTTAATTGCTGGAAATCAACCAAGGTTGGCTAAAAGCTTGTTTGAAGGAACAAGAACACTGACTACCAATATTGTGTTGGAAATGGGATATGCAAGTGGTGATCACCAGCACGCACTAATTATGACAGCCTCAATGTTATTTGTTTTTATCTTAATTATTAACGGTACCTTCATGTGGATTAAATCGAAAGGAGATAGAACTTAATGAGCGCAAAAATCATTCGCTTTATTGTTTGGCTAGCAGCCTTTTTTACCATAGGTATGTTGCTCTTTATCATCGGTTTCATTCTTTGGAACGGCTTGCCGGTTATGAACACTCAACTTTTTGCCTGGGAATACAATTCAAACAATGTATCGATGATGCCTGCTATTATTTCAACCTTAATTATGATTGGCTGTTCACTTTTAATATCTGCTCCAATCGGAGTCTTTTCAGCTTTTTATTTAGTTGAGTATGCAGACCGTGGAAATCGATATGTACATTGGATTCGGTTAGCAACCGATACACTGGCTGCGGTTCCTTCAATTGTTTATGGTTTATTCGGGATGTTACTGTTTGTGAATGTAATTTTTAAAACCTATTCTCACATTGCTGGCATTTTAACGTTATCCATTATGATTTTACCAATCATTATTTCTTCAACAGAAGAAGCTTTACTTTCGGTTAATAATTCTTTAAGGATGGGTTCCTTAGCTCTGGGTGCTGGTAAATTAAGAACGATATTTACAGTTGTTCTTCCTGTTGCTATGCCAGGCATCTTATCCGGAATTATCTTAGCAATTGGCCGTATTGTAGGGGAGTCGGCGGCCTTAATTTATACGATGGGTACGTCCTCAGGTATGGTTAAAAACCTATTGAGTTCGGGTAGAACATTGGCTACACATATGTATGTTTTATCTTCAGAAGGTTTTCACGTTAAAGAAGCTTATGCAACAGGAGCGGTTTTGGTATTGCTGGTCTTAATTATCAACTGGCTATCTACACTCTTAGGCGCTCGATTAGGTTCAGGAGGAAAATAAAATGGCAAACAGATCAAAATTCTCAGTTCAAAATTTAGACTTTTATTACAGTGAGTTTCATGCCTTAAAAAATATTGATATGGAAATAGAAGAAAATTTGGTAACAGCCCTTATCGGACCTTCTGGTTGTGGAAAGTCTACTTTCTTAAAAATTTTAAATAGAATGCAAGATTTGACACCGGGTACACGAGTGGATGGAAAAGTTGCTTTGGATGGCATGGATATTTACGATAAACGGATGGATGTTAATGATTTACGTAAAAGAGTCGGAATGGTTTTCCAACAACCCAACCCTTTTCCAAAGTCTATCTATGACAATATTGCATACGGACCAAGAACTCACGGTATCAAAGATAAAACACAATTAGATCAAATAGTAGAAGAGTCCTTAAAAGGGGCAGCTATTTGGAACGAGGTTAAAGATAAGCTTCATCAAAATGCTACTGCCGTATCTGGTGGTCAGCAGCAAAGAATTTGTATTGCGCGTGCAATTGCCAACCAACCTGAAGTTATTCTAATGGATGAACCGACTTCTGCTTTGGACCCTATTTCAACAAACAAAATCGAAGATTTAGTGAGTGAATTGAAGAAAAAATATACCGTAATTATCGTTACGCACAATATGCAACAGGCCGGACGTATTTCTGATAAAACTGCCTTTTTCTATGAAGGTGTAGTGGTTGAATTCGATGAAACCGAAAAAATCTTCTCGAATCCAGCTAATGATCAAACGCAAGATTATATTTCTGGACGCTTTGGATAGACACTTGAAAGGAGTCAATCATGAGAAATATTTACACAAAGGATTTAGAAGACTTTTCAAATAAGTTATCAGAACAAGCAACAGCAGTCATCGAAAATGTGCATTTAGCTATTAACGCATTCAATAATGACGACACCAGTGCAGCTTCAAAATTAAAAGAAGCAGATCAAGAAATTAACCAATTAGCCAATGAGATTGAAAAAGAAGCTTATCGTTTAATCGCCTTACAACAACCCGTGGCGGAAGATCTACGTTTGATTTTTACAGTAATGAGCATCAGTGTTGACTTAGAAAGAATAGGTGACCATGCTGTTTTAATAGCAAAAAATGTTAATCGAACTAATGAAGATACAGAAAAAATTAAATCCTTAACAGAAATAATAAATAAAATGGCTCAAATGGTTTTTGAAATGATCAATGATGTTCTAGAAGCTTTTTCGGAAAGAGACGCGGTAAAAGCACAAGAGATTGCCGACCGTGACGAATTAGTTGATGCCTGTCTTAAACAACTTTATAATGACTCTGCTTTACGAATGGAAAAGAATAGAGAGTCTGTTAATAC
The DNA here is from genome assembly GCF_050409425.1 of Facklamia sp. P13064. Lineage (NCBI taxonomy): Bacteria > Bacillati > Bacillota > Bacilli > Lactobacillales > Aerococcaceae > Facklamia > Facklamia sp. P13064. Next base: position 25,550 of record NZ_JBNUPM010000015.1, read on the forward strand.
AGGAATTAACTATCTAGCAATTGGGAATTCAATTGAAAGAATTGGTGACTATGTCACTAATATTTGTGAGCGAATTGTATATCTTAAAAAAGCAGAGATAGTTGATTTAAATCACTAGTATTTACTCAAACTTAACACTAAATTTACACTAAATTTACAATTTTTATGTATACTATGAATGTGCTAACGTTGAGTGAGTTCGATGTTGGCAATGTAGTTGTGTTGCTGATTTGATAAAATTTAAGGAGATGTAATTAATGAAAAAATCATTAAAAGCTTTACTATTAGTAGCTGTAGCAGGCTTAGGGTTGTCGGTAGTTGTTCCAGCAATGGCTCAAGAAGGGCCAATTAATGTAATTAGTCGTGAAGATGGTTCAGGTACCCGTGGCGCATTTGTTGAAATTGTCGGTGTTGTTGATGAAGATGATAACGACCTAACTACGCAAAATGCTACTGTTCAAAACCAAACATCTGGTGTAATGCAAACAGTTGCTGGAGACCCTTCAGCAATCGGATATATCTCATTAGGATCACTTGATGATTCAGTGAAAGCATTAAAAGTTGATGGTTCTGAAGCGACTCCTGAAGCTATCAAAGCTGGAGACTATCCAATCGCTCGTCCATTTAATGTTGCATGGTCAGCAGAAAAAGAATTATCTGAAGTTGCAAATGACTTTTTAACATTCATTCATTCTCAAGAAGGACAAGCAGTAGTTGAAGAAGAAGGATACATCAGCGTAACACCTGCTGGCGAAGAGTTAGATGAAACTGTAGAAGCAGAAAGTGAAGAAGTAGAATCAGAAGAAGCAGCAGAAAGTGAAGAAGTAGAAAGTGAGCTAGCTCCTTATGAAGCAACTGCAGAATTAGAAGGAACTGTTGAAGTTGTTGGATCAACTTCTGTATCTCCTTTAATGGAAAAACTTGCTGAAGCCTATAAAGAATTCCAACCAAACGTTGAAATTAATATTACTTCAAACGGTTCATCTGCAGGTATGGAAGCAGCAATGAATGATACCGCTGACTTAGGTATGGCTTCTCGTGAATTAAAAGATGAGGAAATGGAAGCTTTAAAACACGACGCAATTGCTATCGATGGTATCGCAGTAGTAGTAAATAATGAAAACCCTACTGAAGAAATGACTCTAGAAGCAATCCGTGGAATCTTCTTAGGAGAAATTTCTACTTGGGAAGATACGGTAAAATAATTAAGTGAATAAGTAAATAATCAAGGCGCACCTTGGGTGCGCTCAGACTGAAGACAAAGCCCTCTAAACCACTACTTCTTAGTGAATTAGAGGGCTTTTTTGTGTATAATAAAAAGAAAACGGGTGATTCGTATGATGTCAAAAAATGCTGACAGTAAAACCTTTGAAGCACGTAATCAAATGGCATTTTATGCCCTTGAAGAACTGGTACCTCCCAATCATCTTTTGCGGAAAATTGATCATCATATTGATTTTAATTTCATCTATGACTTGGTAGAGGACGTCTATTGTCAAGATAACGGTCGACCAAGTATTGACCCGATAACTTTGATTAAAATCCCTATGATTCAATATCTCTTTGGTATTCCAAGTATGCGCCAAACCATTCAAGAGATTGAAGTGAATGTTGCTTATCGATGGTTTTTAGGGCTTTCTTTAACGGATACTGTGCCACACTTTTCAACCTTCGGTAAAAATTATAAGCGTCGTTTCGAATCTCAAAGTTTAGCCGAGCAAATATTTGCCCAAATTTTAAAGCAATGCGTTGAGGCTGGCGTGGTGGATTCAAAGGATATTTTTATCGATGGTAGCCATGTTAAAGCTTGCGCCAATGGCCGAAAGTATACGAATGAAGAAGTGATCGTCCAAGCAAAATGGTTGGCAGAGGAAATGATGGAAGCCGTTCAAGAAGACCGAGCGATTCACGGCAAAAGCTTCTAAAAAATACCGAAAAGGAGCACTTAACAAAATCCCAAACAATCAGTCCTAATGATCCGGAGGCAGGATGGCTCCATAAAGGAGATCATATGCAAGTTTTTGCCTATAACATTCAAACAGCCTGTGATCGTAATGGGTGGGTTTTAGGATATAGTGTCCATCCGGGAAATACACACGATACCCAAGCTTTTCCTTTAATCTTTGAAAAGGTTATTCCTTTTAACCCTAAGCATGTCATTGCAGACGCGGGATATAAAACGCCTACTATCGCTCAATTCCTATTCAAACAAGAAATTACACCGGTGTTTCCTTATACACGGCCAAGACGTAAACGGGAGAATAGAAACATTATCTATGACGAATACTATGATTGTTATTTAGATGAAAACGATGTGGTCTATCGCTATACAACTACCAATCGAAAAGGCTATCGAGAGTACAAAGCTTCGAGTCACGACCAGAAGAAATATCAAAATAATCGTGTGATTACCCGACATGTCTGGCAAGAAGCCCTTGAAACATGTGAAGATATAAGACATTCAGATGGCATGTGAGAGCTTTATAGAGAACGTAAGGAATCAGTAGAAAGATTATTTGGCACTGCCAAGGAGCATCTTGGCTTTCGATAGACGCATTTAATTGGAAAAGCCTTGATGGAATTTAAAGCAGGGCTCACTTTTGCTTGTATGAACATGAGAAAGTTAGCAAACATATTAGAAATGAGGAGCTAGAAAGGCTTCGTTTTTTTATTTATTAAGGAAATTTGGGCAGAAACAAAGACAAACCCTGTATGAGTCATCCTCAAAGAAGGGTTTGTCTTCAGTCTGGGCGCACCTTGGGTGCGCTTTTTTATTTGCAATCATATGTGGTAAAATGAAAGAAAACAAAGAAGGTGAAAAGTATGGAAATCGAGTTAGAAATCGATCGTCTAATGGGAGAAATAGAGGATTTATTCCAGGGGAAAGTAGTTTCTCAGGATATTTTTGTTTTAGGTTGCTCAACATCTGAAATGGCAGGTGGAAAAATTGGGAAGGCATCTCGTCCAGAGTACGGGAAACTATTAGTTAATGCTTTAATCAAAACTACAAGCAAAATGGGACTCTTTCTTGCGGTTCAAGGCTGTGAGCATATTAATCGCAGTCTAGTGATAGAACGTCAAGCTGCTAAAAAGTATGGCTTAGAAATTGTCTCAGTAGTCCCTGCTTTGCATGCGGGAGGAGGAGCAGCCGTAGCGGCCTATCAGTTATTCAAGGATCCAGTCATGGTAGAGCATGTTCAAGCAAGTGCAGGTATAGATATTGGGGATACACATATCGGTATGCATATAAAACATGTTCAAATTCCTGTTCGTTTTAAACACAACCAACTAGGGTTTGCCAGGGTAAATGGACTATCATCGCGGCCAAAATTAATTGGTGGAGAACGCGCAAATTATTAAATGTAGTCCTTAATTATCTTCTTAACATACTGGTCAATTTGATAGTAACGCCCCTTTTTATCAATGGTTTCCTTATCGTCCAAGAGAGCTTCTAAAAGTTCTAAGTTTAAAATCCATTGGCTAAGCTCGTGATGCGATTGTTCTGTAATAAGTAGCACCCAATATTGAAAGGCGAGATAAGTTTTTGAATGATATGTCGATGACAATTCCATCTTAATGAAACCCACGTTCCAAGTAAAAGAGAAGAAACGAGGGCTGTCAAAGGCCAATATTTCTGCTTGTTGTTCATTTTTAATGTGGTCTGTGTAATGCAAATGATTGCTTACCTCAATTTTTTCTGTTAAGGGAAGGCCATGCTATCATTTTGCATGAGTGCTCTATCCGTTAAAAAGGGCCAACCATCTTTTTGTTGATGTTTATACAAGCAAGTAAATTCAATAGAGTAGTTGTTTTCACCAAGATTAATTAAATTTATTTCAGGTAACAAAGGAATCTCCTTTATTTTTTTATATAGTTTAACAAGGAAAGATAGTTACTTGAACAGTAGTTAACAGGTTTTTAGATTATAAAATAGATAGGAGCTCTAGAATGGTTTTATTAAGGAAAAAAATTGGTGTCGTTGTCACAGGTGGAATTGCTGCCTATAAAGCGACTGAATTAGTGCGACAACTTGTTAAAGCTGGGGCAATAGTGCGTGTTATAATGACAAAGTCAGCAAGTGAGTTTATCACTCCGCTAACTCTACAAGTGCTTTCGCGCCATGAAGTTTTGATAGATACTTTTAGTGAAAATGATACTGAACACGTTCAGCACATTGAGTTTGCTGATTGGTGTGATCTTGTAGTGGTGGCCCCAGCAACGGCTAATATTATTGGAAAATTATCCAACGGCATAGCAGATGAAATAGCTTCTACAACACTATTAGCTGTTGCTTGTCCTTGTCTTTTATGTCCGGCGATGAACACAAACATGTATCAGCATCCTGCCACTCAAAGAAACCTAAAACGTCTAAAGAAAGATGGTTACTACTTGTTAGAACCGGATACAGGCTTTTTGGCAGAAGGTTATGAAGGCAAAGGGCGATTACCAGCTATTACTCAGATTGTTGAAAAGCTTGAAAGTATAGCAGCCAAACATTTTTACCCTCAATTATTAGAGAATAAAAAAGTGATTGTAACAGCAGGTGGAACGAGAGAAAGAATCGATCCTGTTCGCTACATTTCCAATGATTCTTCCGGCAAGATGGGATATGCTATGGCTAAAATTGCGAGTTTTTTGGGAGCAGAAGTCTCTTTCATTTCCACTAAAGATCATTTTCCAATGATGGATAATATGGACTTGATTTTAGTGGAATCAGCGCTTCAAATGCAAAAAGAAATCAATGAGCGCTATGCGCAAACGGATTACGTTATTATGGCAGCTGCGGTGAGTGACTTCAGAATGATGGATCAAGCTGAACATAAAATTAAGAAAAAGGATCAAGAGAATGAGAAAATCCTGTGGGAACTTATCGAAAACCCAGATATTTTAGCGGAATTAGGACAAAATAAAAAGCAGCAAGTTTTAGTTGGCTTTGCTGCGGAGACTCAAAATTTAATCGAATATGCTCAAAGAAAGTTAAAGTCAAAAAGAATAGATTGGATTATCGCGAATGATGTTTCTCAGAAAGACATTGGTTTTAATTCAAAAAACAATCAAGTGACTCTTTTAAACGAAAAAGGGCAAGTTGTGAACTTACCTAAAATGGAAAAAATTGATCTAGCAAGAAAAGTTTGGGAAATTATTCTAAATGATCCGATTATTAAAGATTAGAGGAGAATAAATGAAATTAGTAGTTGAAAATCTAACAAGCGGTTATCGCAATGTTCCGGTCATTAATAATGTAAATTTTGAAATTCACTCAGGCGAAATAGTTGGATTAGTTGGTTTAAATGGTGCAGGAAAATCAACGCTCTTGAAAACTATTTTAGGCCTTTTACCTAACCAGTCAGGGCAAGTGCTGATTGACGGCATCTCAATTGCAGAAGACCACCAGAAGTATGCTAGTCAAATTGCTTATATTCCTGAAACGCCTATTTTGTACGAAGAATTAACTTTGAAGGAGCACTTAGAAATGACAGCTCTTGGGTATCAAATTCCGATGAAAACAGTCATGCAAAGAGCCCAACCTCTTTTAAAGAAATTTCGCCTAGAAAAAAAATTAGAGTGGTTCCCCACTCACTTTTCTAAAGGAATGAAGCAAAAAGTAATGATTATTTGTGCTCTAGTTACGGATGCTCAATTATTAATTATTGATGAACCATTCTTAGGATTAGATCCGCTAGCTATTCAACAATTCACAGATTTATTGAAGAAGAGCGCAGTTTCTGGTCGCTCAATTATATTTACAACACACATTTTAGCGATTGCTGAGGACTTATGTGATTCTTTTCTTTTGCTTCAAAAAGGTCAACTTGTAGCTCAAGGAGACTTAAACCAGTTGCAGGCTATCTATAACCTCCAAAAAGCGAACTTAAACGATATCTATATGACCATGACTAAGACAGGTGAAGTTAATGATTAATTTGGATCATTTATTTAATAAAAGAGCTAATCAATTATTGAAGGAAGTTGGGAAATATGGGCGATTAATTTTTAATGATCATTTCTCTATAGTGCTTTTCGTACTGATGGGTTTTCTAGCTTTGACTTATAGAGATCTACTTGAAAGATTAAACCAAGGTTCCTATTTTGCTTTCATATGGATGATTCCTTTGATGATAGCTTTTTTTCTTACAGTAATTTTAAACTTCGGGCACCCTTTATGGTTAAATCATGAGGCTGACCGATCCTATTTATTTCCTAGAGGCGAGGATTGGTTTAAATATTGGCGAAAAGCTTTTATCTACACCTCGCTTTCTCAAGTAAGCCTAGCTCTTTTAATTAGCTTTCTCTTCTATCCGTTAATCTCAATTGTGAGTGATTGGAATCAAAATAATGCTGTTTTCTTCTGTTTTATTTATGCAACTTTGAAATTTTTAGCTGTGATCAATCAATACCTAAATCTTTATTATCAAAACAACAATTTTTTATCTAGAAATTCCGTAAAAACACTCAACTATTTTACTGGATTTTTTATAGCGATAAGCTTTTATTTACCCGATTTCTATCCATTTTTAATGATGTTAGTTGTAAGCGGACTATATTTAATGATTGTATATTGGCGTTATCGTATATTAGCTAAAAACCTTGTCGATTTTGAGTTCATTATTAACCAGTCTCATGCTAATAAATCGCGTTTTTATAAGCTGATTTCTCTATTTGCAGATGTTCCACAAGTAAAAACTCCCATTAAGGAACGGAAATGGTTGTATCCTTTGATGAACTTGATTCAAGGGAAAAAGGCTAATCGATATAGCTATTTCTTTGCTCGAATGATTACTCGACATGAAGGTTATTCAGGTATATGGCTTCGTATTACAGTGTTTATTCTGATTATCATTTTCTTATTGCCTGATAATTGGTTGGCTTTAACCTTAATAGGGGGAATTGGTTTTTGGCTCGCGCTTATTCAAATTTTGCCGATTTACTTACTAGGGAATAATTTGCCTTTTCAATTACTTTATCCTACTCAAGATTTACATTTGAAAAAGAATGCTTTTCAGAGGATGTTAGCTTCAATTTTGGTAATGATGATGCTTGCTTTTTGTTTAGGAATGCTAGTTAAAGTGGGTTTATCCTTAACACTACTGTGGGTTTCGTGTGCTTGGTTAATACTAATTTTAGCTATAATTCACTTTTATGTCCCTATTTGGTTAAAGAAATTAAAAAAGAAGTCCGATAAAAGAAAGCCTCTTTAAAGTAAGAAAGAATTTCTTTGATTGAAAACGAATTCTTTGTTAAAATTAATACAAATACTTATTAAGAAAGCAGGATGAATGATGTCAGTAAATGAAGAATATCTTAAACGTCTAACAGAAGTTAACGGGATCGGTGGCAATGAACGTTATGTTCGCGAATTGTTTAAAGAAGAAACTAAAGACCAAGCAGAAGAATATCTGCAAGATGGTTTGGGTGGTATTTTTGCTAAGCATACAGGCAATGCGGATGGACCACGCGTTATGTTAGCTGCTCACCTAGACGAAGTTGGCTTTATGGTTAAAGAAATCACCGATGAAGGATTTCTTAAGTTCGTTACCATTGGTGGTTGGTGGAGTCAAGTTGTCTTAGCACAACAAGTAACAGTAACTACAAGAGAAGGTAAGACATTCCATGGTGTTACAGGATCTAAACCTCCACATGTACTAACTGCAGAAGCTCGTAAAAAGCCAATGGAATTTAAAGATATCTTTATTGACCTAGGTGCTTCTTCTAAAGATGAAGTCATGGAATGGGGTATTCGCCCTGGCGATATGATCACTCCGTACATCGAAACACGTCGTATGAATGGCACTAAATTCCTTTTAGGTAAAGCTTGGGATAACCGTATCGGTATAGCTGTTGCAATTGATGTATTGAAGAATTTAGCTAAAGAAGGACATGAAACGGTTCTATTCTCTGGGGCTAATGTTCAAGAAGAAGTTGGTCTACGCGGAGCTAGAGTTGCTGCACATATGCTTAATCCTGATATTTCATTTGCTCTAGATACTGGTACAGCGGGTGACACACCTGGTATGACTAAAGATGAATCTGCAAGTAAATTAGGAAAGGGACCTCAAATCATTGTTTATGATAGCTCAATGATAGCTCACCGTGGCTTACGTGAATTTGTAGTAGAAGTGGCTGATAGAGAGAACATTCCTTATCAATTCGAATTTATTCCTGGTGGTGGAACCGATGCTGGTTCACAACACCTAGCATTAAATGGTATTCCTTCTATTGCGATTACTGTTCCAGTTCGCTACTTACATTCACATACTTCTGTTATTCACGAAGATGACTACTTAAATATGGTCAAATTAGTAACAGCAGTAGTGAAAGAGTTGAATGCAGAGACAATCAAGCAAATTAAAGATAACGCATAAAAATTAACTTTATTAATCCCCTTAAGCATCAGAAGTTTGATACCTAAGGGGGTTTAATTCATTAATTCAGTTCAGGAAATAAGGCTTCAAGCGCTCGTTCAGCTAGGGGTTGTGAATGTCCGATAGCAGGAAAAAGGTGCAAACTCATCATTGGATTGTAGTTAGCCTCTAGCACAGCGTAAGAATTGGAGTTAGATAGAGGCTCTTGATAGTTCTTGATAATGATATCTACTCCACAGAAAGTGGATTTCATAGCTGCAGCTGTTCTTTCAGCAATTTTAATAAAATCTGAATGAACTTGATCGGTTCGATCGATGGCAATTCCTCCGGAAGAAACATTAGAATTTTTTCTTAAGTAGACTTTTTTACCATTAACGGGAATTGATTGCAGAGAATAGTTTTGTTCAGCAAGAGTTATTCTTTCTATTTCACCTTTTTCTAATAAGGTAAGAGGAGCTAGATGTCTAGGCCCTCTGAATGGATGGTTATTTTCGAGATCGATTAACTGTTCAACAGTGTGCTGGCCATCGCCAATAATATGAGCGGCTTGTCTTTCACAAACTGCTAAAACTTTTTGATTTTGCACATAAAATCTTAATTCAATCCCTTCAATAAATTCTTCAACTAATACCGTATCATCGTGTTTGAAAGCTTCCTTCATAGCTTTTGTATAGGTTTCTTTTTCTGGAAAATTTTCGAAGATAGTAATTCCCAAACCATAGTTAGTATTTTGCGGTTTAATTACGATTGCAGATTTGTCTAACAGAGAATAATAATTGATTGCTTGATCTAAATCATTGAATTTTCTCCCTTTAGGTGTTTGAATTTTTTCTCTATCAAGAACCAATTTAGTAGCTGATTTGTTATCCATTAAGAAGTATGAAACCTGGCTGTCTAAGGAAGTCATATTAGCACTTTTGATTAATTCTGTATGCTCATTGAATTGAAGCTCAATTAAGTTATCTTCAATATCAACGATGGTAACTTGAATACCAAGCTCTATCGCTTTTTTTATTAAGGCTTGTGTCGAAAGTTCTAACTTCTCAAAACCATGAAGGAGATATTTGTTTTTTAAAGACTGTCTTTGAAAAATTTGGCTAAGTTTAAGCAAGCCCTGGGAAAGGTCTTTAAAGTCGGTATATTGACTAGTGATTTGGCCTGCAAGCGTTTGGGAGGGTTGCTCTATTTGCATAAACTTTTTAGCAACAAGCTGACCTAAATAAGAGTCGGGATAGTAATGAGCATCTAGGTTTTCTGCAACAGTTTGTAAGGTATATGAGAAAGACTTAATAAGTTCTTTATTGATTAATGGATCGATAGGGTTAGATTCTGCTGTATTTTGGTTACGTTCATTGGCTAGATTAATTTCTTCTTCGCTAATTGACTGTTGGTGAAGAAGAAGAGCAAGAATCCATACTTTTACAAAATCGAGGTCTTCCAAACTGATTCCAAATGGTTGAAAAGGATTAAGATCAAAATTTCTAAATTCTAAATAAGAAATGCCCTCCTTGAGCATTGCGCGATTAGGTTTAGCCCCCCGCATTCTAACATCTCGGTAGAGCTCCTTCTCAAAATGTAGAATCCCCTGAAAAATGAGATCTTCAATATCTGTGACATATGTTTGAAAATTATTATAGGAAACTGAAACGTTTTTACTATTCCTGTAGCCATAGCGACTTTGGCGAACTGATTTCATAACTGTTTTGTGGGGTTTGCCGTATAAAACAGTCTCGTAATCATCTGAAAAATAAGGGGTGGCCCCTAAAAGATAAGTTAATACCCAGCGGTAGTAAAGATATTTACGTGTCAAGTCCATGTAAACCTTATTTCGATTGGAGATATATTTTGATTTTGAGGAATTCAGTTTTTGATTTAAAAGCTGATCATTAATTTGAAAGTTATAATGGATGCCTGATAGTAGTTGAACTTTTTTGCCGTAGTATGAAATAAGATATTTACGATAATTATAGTCATCTTTATTATCTAATTCAGCGCTTCGAATTTGATTAATATTAGATAATTGAGGTGGCATACTATAAGGCCAAAGCATTTCTGCTGGCTTCGAATTTGAAATTCTATGCTGTGTTATCTGGTGAAGACCAGCTAACCAATTGATTACCTCTTCATTAGTAGAAAAGGGTGGAGTAATTAACTCTAATTGACTTTCAGAAAAATCAGTTTGAAGATAAGGGTGGAAGGAACGGTTTCCCCAATCATGAGGATGGTCACTCTCACTAATTGATCCGTTGAAATTGATTCGAACGGTTTCTCGTTCGAGCCCCACGGTCGATTCCCAAAGTAATGGCAAATCTTCGATTGTAAACTCAATAATTTTATTCATAAGAAAGCTCCTCTTATATGAAGTAATTAATATTATAACAAAGTGATAAGAAAAAAGGTGAAAAAAATTTGAAAAGCCCTTGACTTAAGAAGACAACCCATGTTATATTATTTCTTGTCGTCACGAACGACCGAAACGAAAGAAAAAAAGTTTAAAAAAACTTTTTAAAAAGGTTTGACAAAAAGTCTAAACCATGCTAGTATATAGAAGTTGTCACT
>NZ_JBNUPM010000016.1:0-32412 GCF_050409425.1 Facklamia sp. P13064
TTCCTTTCGCTAAGTTGTTTGTATATCTTTAGTGTAACAGAAGCTCCCTATTTTTATTTGTTTTATGTCACATATGTATTATCGTCTAACATATTTGAAAGTAAATGATGCTTTTGTTAAACGTAAATGATGCTTTCATATATAATTAGCTGGGAAGTCAAGCGGCTGTAAGCCAATTGAAATGATACGAATTATTAAATAGCTGTTTTAACATCCTATATATTATTACTCGATGAAATGTTTCAGCTGAAAACACTTAAATGATTGTCGAATTTTACTCCCTTGTTCATTTAATAGTCACGTCTTCTCATAATCTTCATACTTATAATTAAGGAAGCAAAATAAGTAAAACTCATGACTAGTATGGAAGTAAAGAGTTGGCTCCATTTATTTGAAAAGAAGTTTTTCAAAATCCTGTATAAATCTGTTGAAATTATCTTTTCAATGAATAAAAAGAGGACCACTCCAACAATACAAAGGACTAAAAAGCTAAAGATTATTAATAGTGTCCCTTCTGAGCCAAATTTTAATTGAATAGGTAACAGTATCAAAACCAGGATTGAGCTAACAGCCAAAATCATTAGTATCGTCAAAAGATTGTCTATAAAATTGAAAGTTTGTGGACTTTGAAAATAAGCGACGAGTGAAGTCAAATAAACTTCAAAAACTAATAAACCTATTAACCCTATGATTAAGGAAAAGTATTTTGAATATACGTAATCTTGGCGGGTATATGGTAGGGTCAAAAGCATTGGCATCCCATTTTCCCTCTCATCATAAGTCATGGGTGACAGTATCAAAGATAAGATTGAAACTGAAATAACACTTATCAAAGCCAGGTCACCAGATTTAATATACAAGATAATGAAAATCATTATTATTGGTAAAAAAATATGTAACTTGGTCTTGCGAATTAATAGCCAATCTTTATATAGCAAACCTTTTATAAGCCACCACCTCCTTTTATTAATTTTACATCGCTTTACACTGATTAATTATTCGTGGAGAACATCAAAAAGGGGCATTGATTTTCTAAGCTGAATTTTAATATGAATGACTTAAGTGAACGTTTAATCTTGATCAATGACATTTCTATATTTGCCTTCATAATTTAATACTCCCGCTTTTGCATGATTCTGTTACTTATATAATAGGATATGCCCATCATTCCTGCTATCACTAGTATAAATAAAAAGAAAACATTCCAATCATTTGCTAAGAAACTTTGCAAGAACTGTATTTGATCCAATGAAATTAACTTAAACTCCTTAATAAGATAAAGAACTCCCATTATTCCTCCAAATAATAAGCCACCTACTACCATCATGGCAATCATTGCTTTTTTAACACCATATTTTAAATAAATGGGAAGCAAAATCCAACACATAGCAGAAGATACCACTAAAGTACTCAATATTTCAAGAAAGTTGTCAGTAAAAGAAAATTCTTCAATATTTTTGAAGGTAGCCATACTGGTGATTAAACCCACTTCAAAAATCAATAAAGTAACGATGGTTATAACTGCAAACAAATATTTTGAACGCACATAGTCTTGCCGTGTATACGGTAGCGATAAAAGCATGGGCATGCCATTATCATACTCATCGTAAGAAATAGTCGAAATAATGGAGAATAGACCTACCATCGAGGTGTAAGTCATAAAAAATAATTTATCGTCCCCACTATAAAGCACAATGATTCCTACCACTACTGGTATCAGAAATTGCAGACCCATCTTACGAATTAGTAGCCAATCTTTATAAAGCAATCCTTTCATTTGCGACCACCTACCATTAATTTAATTAAGTCATCCACCGAAGCTTTTTCGATAATTACTTGTGGATAATTTTCCAAATAAAACTGTCTTTGATTGGTTAAGCAGCAATAACCATAATTTGTCTGATCAATCTTAATGATATGCGTTTGATCGATCTGATCCAGTTCTTCTTGACGAAGCTTTAAAATACCATAGCTAGATAAAAGTTGATCCATTTCCTCGTACATAACTATTTTACCTTGATCGATAAGGTAGAAATCATCGCAAATCCCTTCCAAATCTGTGGCAATATGGGAAGAAATTAAAATGCTCGTTTGCGGAGACTCGTCTAAGTATTCACGCAAAATATCTAATATTTCTTCACGCGCCACTACATCCAACCCTGAGGTCGGCTCATCCATTATTAAAAATTGAGCTTTATGCGAAATGGCCGTAATTACTTTCAGTTTTGCCTGCATACCTGTCGAAAATTTTTCAAACTTTTTATCCCACGTTAAGCCTTGCTGGTCTACAAAATGTCTAAACATGGCCTCATCAAAGTTTCGATAGCTACGCTTTAAGATAGCTAAAACATCTTTACAATTCATCACTCGACTAAAATTGGAATCCGACAAAACGACCCCCAACTTCTCCTTGTCATGACCAGATAACTGATTAACCAGACGCCCAAAAAGTTCAACTTCCCCTTGATCAGGAAAGATCAAACCAAGAATCGCCTTAATCGTCGTTGTCTTGCCAGATCCGTTCCTACCCAAAAAGCCAGTTACCATTCCTTCTTTAACTTGCAAACTGCAATCGAGCTGAAAAGAACCGTAATTTTTCTTTAAATGATTAACTTTTAACATCCCAATCCCCCATTAATAAATCAAATATGGACTGCATTTCATCTTTACTTAAGTGAAAAAGTTGTGCTTTCTCAATTGCTTGAGCCATTATAGCTTCCACTTGCATCAACTGTTCATTACGTAAAAGTTCTTGATTGGCTTCTAAAACATAGGAGCCCTTACCATGAACTGTCTCAATAAACCCTTCTCTCTCCAATTGGTCATAAGCTTTTTTGACCGTTAGCGCACTGATCTTCAATTCCTTAGAAAGGGATCTCACGGAAGGAAGCGCACTTGCAGTCGGTATTTCTCCTGCTAGAATCATTGCAGTTATCTGGTCTACAATTTGTTCATAAAGAGGAGTCATACTTGTATTATCGATAATTATTTGCATGCATTTTGCCCCTTTCGTAAACAGTGTATAACAGTATATAGCACTTGTCAATCCTTTTATAAAAAACACAAAAAAACCCACCAGCAAAGCTGGTGGGTTTAAATTATATTAAAGTTTTACGATGTTTGCGGCTTGGTCGCCACGATCGCCTGAAACAACATCGTAAGACACTGCTTGGCCTTCATCTAATGTTTTGAAGCCGTCTCCAGAAATAGCTGAGAAATGTGCGAAAACATCTTTCCCATCTTGTCCTTCGATAAAACCAAAACCTTTATCGGCATTAAACCATTTCACTGTACCTGTATTCATATATAAATCCTCCTGTGTGCGTCTTAAGCACTTTGTATTGCAATAACTAAATAATTAAAAAGAAGATTTACATTTGTTGAATGGAAATGACTTAATTAACTTATTTCTTTACTACTCACCTAGTATAGTCCAAAATTATTGATCTGTCAAACTTTATTTGAAAGTAAATGATGCTTTCATAAATTAAGAGCTAGAAAGTCAAGTGGCTGTACTAAATGTTCTATTTTTTAAGTTCTAAGTGGACAATACGAGTGATTTCCTTAAACCCTAACTTTTTATAAAGATTAAATGCAGTTTGGTTATCTGCTTCAACTGTTAAGTGGAAAGGCTTATGATTTGATTGAATCAAATCATTAATTGTTTGCTTCATTAGGTAAGTGGCAATTCCCTGCCCTTGAAAATTTGGGTCCACTGCAACACCAAATAAATAATTGACATCTGAGCTTTGGTCAGCAGAAATGGATGCAACTACATTCCCTTGGCATAGGGCTACATAGATGGGGCTTTCTTGGTTTGCTACTGTTTCTCTAGCATATCGTAGGCTCAGCTCATAATCATCCTCAAAGCTTTCGGATTGAAAGCGAGCAATTTCCTCTACATGTTCCTCAGAAGCAATCAGAACTTTAATATCAAAACGTTCTTCAACTGAGTAAGGACTTGTCCCATAAGCCATTAATACTTCCTCATCTGTTAACAATAAGTTTAAAGAGACTAAAAATTTTGGATTTTCATCTATAAATATGCGTTCCGTTTTAAAAGTAAGAGATTTAATTCCATAAGAAGCAGTTTCTGATTGAAAGTTTTCGTAAAGTTTAGATGCTATGCCCTTGCGTCGATAGTTTGGATCGACAATTATTGAAAGTTCCGCTTCAGCATCATCGGCATAAACTGCTAATAAACCTATCATTTTCCGATCTTTATAGGCCGTAAAAAAACTAGGCATTGATCGATCAAAATTGTATCGATTAAATAGATACGGATCAGAAAAGGTTCGATCCACTTGATGTTTGTGTGTTAAAAGATCTTTTGCTGCTTGTATGTCGTTATTAGATAGATTTTGTTTACTTTGATAATGAATATTCATCTTACACACCCTTTTTAGCTAAGAATTAAATTTATTGCTTGATAATTTTAAGCTGAATAATCTGATTTAATGTTATAGATTTATATATCAGTCTTTCTTCTATATTACATTAAAGTGAAAGTTGTTGCTATTTGATAACTTGTATAGCATATTATAAATAACAAATCATTTGAGAGGTGGTCACTATGAAGAATAAATTTTTTATTAAAGTCCTCTGTTTAACATTAGGAATTATGACAGTAACCCTTGAGGCCAGTGCTGAAAATAAAGAAAAAGAGAGAATTCCTGCAAAAATTCAATCCAGTTTGAAACTAGAAAAAAAAGAAACTGCTAAAGCAGGGGCGATGACCGAACAATTAATCAAGGATGGCAATTCAAAAGTCACAAAGTATGATAAGAAGAACAAAGACTATCAAAATCAAGAAGCCATCATTCCAAAAAACTATTTAGACGTTATGCATACCGAGGGAAAAGTTTTAGGAAAAAACCCCAATACCATCGAATCAAATGGGATCGTCGTCGAATATATTCCTTTAGAAGATAATACAGGCAGTAAAGATGACTTTGACCAAGTGAATGATGTATTAGGGATAGATGGTGTTCCTCAAGTTGGAATGAATGGTATCCGTACCTTTTTTGGCCATTATTATGACCATATTAATACAGGAGCTTTTGCTCCCTTTGCTAGCAACAATTATTTTGAACCGGGTAATGAATTTATTGTTACAGATAAGGACGGAATATCCAAAGGCTATGAAATCACAGCAATCATTCCCATTCAAACTGACTTCCAATATAACTATTTCTATAATGAAGATTCAATTCCCTTCCTTGCCTATTACGGAAATGGCGATGACATGGCTGCCTTTATGACTTGTCGTTGGGATAAAGCTATTGGCCAAATGGATTTTGCTATAGCTTATCGCATTTGGTAGATATCAACCTTCAAATTAACTCTAATTAATTTTGACCTTCCTTTTGGAAGGTTTTTTCTAATAAAAAGAGCCTTTCACCATTCAATCCTAGTTAAAAACTTAAATTAAATGAGTAGAAGACTCTAATTGGAAATTTATTTAAATTCGCTTTTATTTTAGTAAAGTCGATGCCTGCAAATAAGAATTGGTGTATCGCTCAAGTAAATGGTTGATATATTTAATGACATCTTTTGGTTCGATTTTTCCTTGTGGATAGACCTCTAAGCTGCTTAAAAATCATCTTTTTCCTGCTGATTGGCTTGTTTTTTAAAATAAGCCCATCCATGAAGCAAGGCATTTACGCTTTGCTTTTGGTTTTCTGGCATTTTTCGGCAATATCTTTTTTCCACGAACATATTCGAGGTCAACATGATCATTTTTAAGGTGCTCTTTAATCTCTAAGTAAATATTTTGTAATTTAGAAAGAACTAAATACTTATTTCTTCTCCAAAGAGATTGACTTTCTTTTTTTGAAATTTTGACCCACCATATTTGTTCCCTTTCTACTCATTGATTTTGGCTGTTTAGATCCTTTGGGAAGATGCTATTTTTATTCCTAACAAACCGATAGATAGACGATACTACTAAGATAGCTAAACCAGCTAATAAGACAGCTTTAATACTTGTTACTAATTCCGGACTATGTACACCTTCTTCATAATTACTATAAATGCCATAGAAAGCCCAAGCTATTGAGATAGGAAAGAAAGCATTCTTATACATAAAGACATAGCCTACAACGAAAACAATGGCAATAATAATAACCACCAATGACCACACTGAATCTGAGATACCAAAGCCATCCCAGCCTATTTTGACTAAGAAAATAGAGATGTTTAAAAAAGTTGCGATTAAAACCCAAGCAGCATAGAGTGTAAAAGCGTAAGCTGGTAAATTATAAGAAATGTTTTTACTATTATAATTAATTTTTTCAATCAGTTTCATTAATGCTAAGAGTAATATAAAAATCATCACAACAGAAAGACCTATCAATTCGTATGAAAAACTAAAGATCCAACCCATATTAAAAAGACAGGAAACGATAAATAAAGGAGAAATCAGTGAAATAGTATGCATAATTTTTTTATCATCACGCTTAAAGGCTAAATAAGTCAGCGTGATTAACACTAAGGTGTAAATCACACCCCATATACTAAAAGCAAAACCAGCGGGAGTAATCAGTGTTGTATATTTAGCAGATACTTCTTGCTGGCTCATATCATTAATTAAACCTGATCCCCCCAAATAATTGACAAATATGGTAAGAAAAAAAGAGATGAAATCAGCTATTATCCAAAAATTTGTTCTATTAACAGCTTGACTCTTTGTTTGTTCTAACATATTTATCATTCCTTTTTACATTTTAAACTAACGACCTTTAGGTACCCCTCAACTCAATTCAATTCAATTCAAAAAAACGTTTCCACTTTGATTATAACATCTTTACTTATTAATAATATGTTCTGCATGTTTGTCCATTAAATAAATTTTAAAACAAATCACAGCCACGATATTCATAGAACTTATCAACTACACGAAAATAAAAACAATGATTTTTGCCGTCTAAACTTTTTGCTCGAGGTAAGATAAAAAATGTTATCTCATCTCTTTGCATCATCTTAATAATGCTGTCGATTACACAATAAAGAGGCAAACCTACAGCTGAATATCTCATATAATCTTCTTCTAATTGTCGATAGGCCAAATCAAAAAAATTAATTTCCAGCGCTTGTTCTTCCTTCAACATCGAATCACCTCTTCAACATTATAGAACGTATGTTCGTTTTTTCAAGAGGTTTTAACTTTTAGCATTTTTTATCTTTATTAAAGTCCTTTGCAATAAAATAGCAAACTCTCTTAACTCCAGCGATGAGCCATAAGAGTTTGCTCAAACTGATCTGCATATGACTGATAAGCTAGACGCTAAGCATTAAGGCTATTCTAATGTTTAAGGACGCTCTTGGGTCGGTAACATCAACTCCTAATAATTCTTGACATTTCTCAATACGATATTTGACGGTATTTCGATGAACAAATAGTATATTGGCAGTTAACGTTGTCTCACACTGATTATCTAAATATACCTTAAGGGTTTCACGTAATTCTTTTAAATTATTTGTTTGAGGATAAGCTAACTCTTTTAGTACTGATTCGCAAAAATAATTAATATCTTTACTGTCGATATCGTGAAAAAGATGTTGAACTCCCGAATTGTTATAATAGCTAATAGTCTCTTTATTATAATCTGTCAATCGAGCTTTAAATGCTAAGGACGCTTGGTCAATCGACCTGGATACTTGATCAATTGAACTGACTGATTCGCCGACGCTAAAAATCATGTCAATATTAACCAGTTTTAACAAATCATCATGACACTGCATTAATTTCTCATCCAGATTACCGACATGATTTTGTAAGATTAGATAGAGATGGGCATTAGCGTCTGTTTGAAATAAAAACATATCCTTAAAATATTCTTGACCATAAATTTTTAGAAAATCTAAAATTAACGCATATTTTTCATAGAGTTTAACTGTTTTTAATTTAGGTTCCAGTGCACTTGAAACATTTACTTCAACAGCCAAGTAATAGTTGGAGTCAACATATTTAATTTCTTCAATCGTTTTATAAAGAATCCCTTTATTTAAGGTATCTCCTCCCATAGTCTCTAACATAAAACTAGAGGAAGTGTGTAAATAGCTGGAAAAAACTTTTTCCGTTTTATAAAGAATATAGGAAAGAACTAATTTGGCTTGATCAATCGTAAAGGCAGATATGGGGTAGGTCATATTCTCTGGGTTTAGTATGAGCAAGTAATGGGGAAAGTATTTAAATACAAAGACACTGCTGGCAGAGATTAGAAGTGTCTGGTCATTTTCATCTTTCATTTTAAAATAATCATTAGGGACTTGTTTTTGTTTAAATCGCTTTTGAAACTGCTCCTGCAACGATTGGATAAGAAGTGGTTTTTTAGTGAAATGATGCGAATAACTCACCACTTTTTTTATTGGGCTCAAGAGAATAATCGGACATTTAATGATTTTACTGAATTCATTGATTACTTTATCAATGGAAGTATTGTTAAGTAAAAGGTCTGAGAATTGCTTTTGAATACTTAGCGCAAACTCAATTTCTTCTTTTCGTTGATTCCAGATATAATTTGAAATTTGATGGAGTAAGCGTCCGAGTGGATATTTATCAGGTATATTAATGATAGGAAAGTTGCGCTGATTGGCATAATCAATCACTTTGGGATGGAGTTCTCCATTAAGAAAACGTCCTGATTTAATGGCTAAACCTACTCCTTTAGCACGAATTAATGAATCGATAAAGGGAATCATCTGCAACTGATCATCTTTAAAAATCATTCCGGTTGTAAGAATTAACGTCTCCGGACTGATATAAAACTCAACATCGGGTGTTTCAGTTATTTCGACGTTACTAACTTCTTGGTGTTCAATTGTTTTTCTATCTGTTAATAATTTAATCTCCGAGAGGTAGTCGATTGTTAATAATTTTTCTACGGATACCACACAAACCATCTCCTTAGTAAACTCATTATACCAAGAGATTTAATTCCTTCCTACTTTTACAAGCCATCTTTTATAGGATATAAAACAACTTAGACTGAGACTAACCAAAATAACAATTTCTTGCTTGAGCAATTTTATAACTGATTTTCATCTTCCTTTTTTAAAAGACTTGACGCTTATCACTTTCTTCAATATAAAAAATAGTCTAGCAATTGATAGATTGTTAGACTATTTTTAAATTTATTAATTATCTTGTTTTTTCTAAGCTTATGTGGTTTATTCAGCAAAAGCACCTTTATTACCATACTGATTAAAATGAACAGTATCTGACTCAAGGTAATCGATAATATGTTTTGGAATATCAATCCCTTTTTCAAGATTACGTTCTGTGCTTAAAACCGCTAATTCTCCAGGATAGTAGACCTGATCGAAGCCATCAGCTGGTTTGATAGCATGCAACTCCTCTACCATCTGTTCAATATTGGAAGTAAATTGATCCAAGCTAGTAAAGCGTGCTGGGTCGACCGCGATATAAACGTGTCCTAAGTCTCTGCCCTTGTCTAAATCATTATACATTGAAGAGACACTCTTACCAAAAGGTAAGCCAAAGAGCATACCCGAAAGAATATCAACAATCATCATTAAACCATATCCCTTGGGACCCGCAATTGGTAAAAGACCTGCTACTTTATGTGGATCGGTGGTCGAATTACCTTCAGCATCAACTGCCCAGGTATCCGGAATTGACTCGCCCTTTGAACGCGCATCCAAGACTTTGCCCCAAGCTTGAACAGTGGTTGCCATATCAAAGAAGATTGGACGACCCTCCTTGCGAGGTGCACCAAAAGCAATCGGATTGGTTCCAAAATAATTTTCAGACCCTCCAAAAGGCACTACCATAGGATCAGATTGTGTCATCGACAGGCTAACATAACCAGCTTCTGCCAACTTCTCAACATAGTAAGCTAACATACCTGTATGACTAACATGGGTGACTCCTACCATGGCAATTCCATTTTCTTTTACTAATTCGATGACTTTTTCTAAAGCAAGATTAGCAATATAATGTCCTTGACCATTGTCACCATCAAAAGTAGCTGTCGCAGGACCTGTTTTTGTATAAGTAATCTTCGGTTCTTTGGTCACGCCCCCCTTGGCAATGCGTTCAGCATAATATGCAACACGAACAGCTCCGTGAGAATGAATATCAGATAAATCAGCATAAGTTAAGTGTTTAGCCGTTTCTAAAGCCGAATCTTCTGGTAGTCCTGCTGCCATTAACTTCTTTTTTATTAAGTCTTGTAGACGACTGGCTTGAATTTTTACTGTTTCATTTTTATCTGTCATTTTATCCTCCTATAGTTTAGGGTTGCGGTTAGCATCTTTAGAATAAACATAAGATAAAGGTTCGTCACGTCCAACAGCATAAGCGCATTGTAAAGAATATCTTCCCATAAAGATGTAGTCACCTTTTTCGACCGGGAACCACTTATTATCAAGGTTATACATTCCTTGACCAGAAAGTAGATAAGCACCATGTTCTTGATAGTGGGTTTCGATATATCCATGACTAGCTCCTGGTTGGAATTCAAGAATATGAATATTCATATCAAAGCCATAATCATCTGTTGGCAAGAAGTTCCATAAGAGGACGTCTTTCATACCTTCATACTCAATTGGTTGTAAATCAGCTTTATTACCCACCACTTTATGCGCTTCATGACCTTCAATAGCATCATAACGTCGTTGGTACAAGAAAACTTCTGTTATCTCTTTTTGAGCATTTTCTAGATACATTAATTGATCTACTGGGAAGAAAGCGTAGCCACCATCTGTTAATAGGTGTTCTTCTTTACCATCACTTACTTTTAATTTGCCTGAGATAACATAAGCAAATGTTTCAAGCCCTTCTCCACCAAAACCACGTTCGTTCTTACCGCCTTCTTGGAACTCTGCAATATAATCATTAAAGCTAGCGCCAAGAGCAGGTGAGCCTAAAATTGAAATCAAAACATTTTCAAATCCTGGAATCTGATTATTCACTAAACCATCATGCGGTAAAATTGCATATAAGTCTTTCTCAACCACAGCACGGCTTTCTAATAAACCATCTCTATAACCTGTTTTATTGTTTTTATATCCCATTTAAACCTCTCCTTTTAAAAGTTTGTTTTTTAGTATTAGTTGTAAGTAAAATTGTGCTCCCAAGAGCATATCATTACCTGAAGTGTGCCCATACGATTGGATTGCACGAATTGATTGACTTAACTGATCAGTTGCTTGATTCTCTATCGCCTCAATCAATTTCAGCCATATCGGATTGACTTGTCTTGCTAAAGCAGCATGATAATAGGCTTGACTAACTTTAGTTGTTGCTTTTACTTTCAGCGCTTGCTGGATGAGATTAGATAATATTACACAGGTTTGTTCAAACGAAGCAATTGGACCTCGGCGACTTAAGAGACTCTGTTCCATAACTAGCATTCCTTGTAAAAAGTCATCTCCCGAAGGAGTTAGTCCAAGCCCTTTACCAAAAAGAAATTGGACTAAATCTGACATTTTAGCTGGATCAGTCAATAAATCATTTTGTAGATCGCCAAGCAATTTGTTTTGATAGTAATTTTGCAGTGTAGCTAACTTATTAAAAGCCGATTGCTGATAAACTTTGGCTTTTCTCAGGCTATCAATAAGCTGTTTTAAATCTTTAACGGTTAGCTTTAAAGAATAAGCGGGTAAACAACAAGAATATCTTTGATAGTCGACTAGATCAATTTTTAGGGGTAAAGGGCGCGTATAGACAATCCATGAATGGTTACGCTGTCGAATTTGTTCACCCGGCTTCAGACAGCGCATCAACTGATTAAACACTTGCTTGTTTTCTAACTGAACGCCTATTACAGAAGCCTTTTCTTGATTAACTGCTGAAAGATAAATCAGTTGTTGTGAACCCTCTGTCTTTCTTGTGACTAAATTAATCCCATGTTCAAAGACAGAGTCGACCCAATATATTTGATCTTCTAAGGGGAAAAGATAAGTCGAGATCAATAGGGCTGTTTTATCCGCTACTAGCTTATTCATCCACCTTAATTCCTAATGATTCCGCAAAAGCTACTAAAGCTTTTTCAAAGCAAGCAATCGGAGCAGTAACCGTTCCAGCACCTACTTGACCGACACCTGCTTTCTTATGTGCAATACCAGTATTAATAATTGGTTCAATTCCTGTTTCAACAACTTTACGAATATCGATTCCTAAGTTAGCTCCACGGAAATCCCAAGTTGGAATAGACCAGTTAGGGTTTTGTGCGCTGACTATTTTTGCTTGTTCATTGGAAATGCGAACTGCGTCTTCAAAACCACCTGCACCGATAAAGCGTGTCACTCCAGGGGCCGCTACAATGGCTGAACCACCTAAACCGATAGTCTCTGTAATTGCAGAGTCTCCGATATCCTTACTACCGTCTTCTTCACTATAACCAGTGAAATATAGACCCTTCGGCGTATTAACAGGTGCAGTAAACCATTGGTCACCCATGGCTGCAATACGAACACCAAAGTTTTCACCATTACGTGCCATAGTGGTAACAATACAGCCTTCTTGAATCTTACGTGCGTAGTCAACAATCGCTTTGCCAGTAGCCATCGCAATATTGAGGAAGAACTGGTCGGTATCCGCTAAGAATTGAATCACTTCCTGCTTTTGTTTAGCATCAATATCTAAGGATGTAATGATTGGAGCAATTTCTTTTAAGAATACGAGGGAAGCCGCAATATTTCTTTGGTGGAATTCATCACCCATGGTAATGGCTTTAGCAATCATAACATTGACATTAATACCACCTTCAATTTGACGTAACGCTTGTCCTAATACAGGCCCTAATACATCACGCATCCATTCAAGACGAGTAATAACTTCCTCATTGTTGGCTCCGAAACGTAATACCGTTCCGATCCCTTCGTTCATAATACAGTAACCAGTGGTACCGTCTGCTTTATTTTCAACGATAAAGACAGGGAAATTAGCAGTAGTAATTCCGCCCATAGGGCCTACTGCGCCCACATGGTGACAAGGCATGAAGGTGATTTCTCCAGCATCAATTTGTTGTTGTGCTTCTTCATGATTGGAAGCCCAGCCTTCAAATAGCATCGCTCCAATAACTGAACCTTGCATTGGACCCGTCATGTTTTCAAATTTCACTGGTGGTCCAGCATGTAAAACAACTTTTTTATCCGTATTTAATTCTGGGATAACCTCTTTAGCATATTTCACATCGATTAAGTAAGGTTGCGAATCTCGCATACGACCAATTACTTTCTGGTTGGCTTCATCAATAGCCTCTGCATGTTTTTCTAGTTCATTTAAGATCTTGATTAATTTCTTATTGCCACCTGCTTTTGGTCGCCAGTTGTATTGAATAGCTTTGCCTCCAAACTTAATAATTGGATCCACAAAACTTTCGATACCAATATTTATAACACGTGGAGAAGTCATCACTAATTCTTGAACGTGTTCACTTGGACTAGGTAATTCGATCTTTTCGCCTGTATAAGCCACATGTTCTTTAGCAGCAAATTGATAGTGAACGCCCATCAATTCTAAAGCTAAACGAATCGCTTTTGCGTTAGTTGTTTCAACATAAACGCCCGCTTCTTTTAAGTTGGCTACAGCCTTATCGTAATCTTGAGGATCATTTGGTGTTCCCGTTACAGTCGCAACAACATAAACTTCACGTTCACTATCAGCCAATTTTGAGAGATTTTCTTGAATAGTAGGAATCAGAGCATTAGCCATATCTGGGTGTGAACCATATCCTAAGACAACATCTAATAAAATAACACCTGTCTTTTCATCTGCAAAAGCTTCTTCTAACTTTTCAATTCGAATACTTGGGTCAATCATTGGATGTGGTTTACCTTGTGTATAAACATCGTCTCCTAAGTCCATCACTTGGAAACCGTGCGTATTTAAGATGTAACCTTCTTCGTTTTGAATATCTCCTAGTTCTAAAGCATCTGCAATTAGCATAGCTGCTTCATTTGCTAATGTTCCACCTGAGTAGAGACCTTTTACTGTTTTATCTTTTAATTGAGATTGGATTTGGTTATCTAACCCGTCCACATATTTAGCTTTGACTTCTTCACCATTAGATAAGTCTATTGCTATTCTAGCTGCTTCTTCTAATGTATAAGCTAAAGCTACATTACCAATATGTTCGGTTGGTTTTTCACCTAAGAAAATGGCTACTACAGGCTTGGATAGGGATTGTAATACTTTAACAACTTGATCCCTTACTTCTTTTGCAGGTGGTTTAGAAATAACACAGATGACATCTGTCAATGGGTGCTTTTCTAAAGCGATAATGGCGTCAATCATGGTACGTGCGCCAACTGCTTCCTTCAAGTCTCTACCACCAGTGCCAATAGCGTGAACTACTCCGCCACCTAAACGGTCAATAATGGTTGTGACTTCTTGAATGCCTGTCCCTGAAGCTCCAACCACACCAATATTTCCTGGTTTCACAACATTGGTAAAGGCCATTGGAATACTCGAAATGATTCCTGTCCCACAATCAGGCCCCATGAATAAGAGTCCTTTTTCATGCGCCTTCTCTTTTAGTCTCACTTCATCTTCCATTGAAACGTTATCTGAGAATGAGAAAACATGTAAATTATTATCAAGCGCCTTTTCTATCTCATAGGCTGCATACTCTCCTGGAATAGATACTAAGGCTAAATTAGCATCTGGTAAAGCTTCCATTGCTTCCTCCCAGTTATCAACATCTACCTTATTATCAGATTCTTTCTTAACCGTTAGGTCTGCCAGAAAATGATCGATTTCTTCTAAAACTTTGTCAAAAACTGCTTGATCTTCTGTTTCAACTACAATTGCCAAATCATTAGCACCAGCAGATTCTAATTCAGGAGTAGATAAACCGGCCCCTTTAAAGATATCCTTATTTGCATCCGTCGCCATCATAACCTGTGCTTGAGTAACACCATCAACTTTATTAATTTCTGCTGATAAAAGCATCAAGTTAATAGAGTCTTGATAATTACCTTTTTGAATTTTTGTGAATAACAAGAAAACCCCTCCCTTTGTCTACTATTATATCGTTTTCCTTCATATAATTCGATTGCTCAGTTTACAAATAAAACGCCTTCTTTTGTTCATTTCGAACAAAAATAAGGTTTCTTTCATTTTAAATTTGTAGTGGATGCGTTAAAAAGAATGTTAAAATAACCTTACAAGAATGGGCTCCATCTCCCTATTTAGAAGAAGGTGATTTAAATTCGACAAATAATTGATGTTTTTCAAACTCCTCACTATAAAATTTCAGCTACACTATATAGATCTTCACTGCCACAAAGCCAGATGTTGATTTATCTTCACGGTGGTGGACTGATTTTTGGTCAACGCGAAGACTTGCCGGGCGAATATATCGAATTACTTAACAGTAAAGGATATTCGATACTAGCTCTTGACTACTTATTAGCTCCTGAAAGTAATTTAGAGCAAATCATTAATCTTTTAAGCAAAACTCTTGAATGGTATCAAAATGCAGGTTATCAATTAGCAGGCCAAATAGATCCTTCGTACAATCTATTTGGCCGGTCAGCCGGAGCTTATCTTGCCCTACAACTAGCTACAAGAAGGTCTTCTAAATGGTTGAAAACTATCATCAGCTTTTATGGCTATTACAAGTTAAATGATGCAAACTTTATCTATCCTAATCCTTACCATAATAAATTTGCGAAAGTGTCCAAAGAATTAATCGAGACTTTCATTCAAAACAAACCTATCAGTCAGGGAAACGAAAATGAGCGTTATTTAATCTACCTCTATTGTAGACAAGTTGGAAATTGGATTGAATTTCTAACGGATGATCCAAACAGTTTTTCACTCACTAAAGAGCAAATTAACCTACTACCTCCTTTACTTCTTGTCCATGCTGATAAAGACCCTGATGTTCCCATTCAACAATCAAAACAACTAAACAAATTCGCTAATCAAAGTTATTTGATTGAGGTTGCTTCTGCAGATCATGATTTCGATCGAACAAATTTAACAAAAGGGAGAGAGGTTTATCTGCAAGTCATAGAGTGGCTTGATTCGTTATCAAATTAAATAAAAATTGAAAGGATGTTTTTATGCAGTTAGATTTTATGTCCACGCTTCAAAGTGTGCTCGTCTTATTCATTCTTATTATTATTGGCTTTTTTGCTGGTAGGTGGAAAGTAATCAGTGCTCAAGGTCAAAAAGATATTACCAACCTTGTTTTGTATATCACCATGCCGGCAACCATCTTTAATGCCATGCAATTAGATTTTAATATTGAACGTGTGCAAAGAGCTTTTACAATTCTAATAATTGTAGCCGTTTGTTATGCTGGTATGTTGTTATTAGGATGGTTAGTTGCTAAACAAACTAAGTTAAGTATTTCCGAGCAGGATGTTTTTAGAGTGGCCCTTCTTTTATCTAATACCTCTTTTATGGGTTACCCTATTGTTAGTAATCTCTTAGGAGAAGAAGCTCTATTCTATGCTGTTATCGGCGCCGGGTTTTTATTTGAAACTGTCTCATGGTCAATTGGTATTTATTTAATGGGAAGAAACGGTTCAGGTAAGGTAGAATTTAATTGGAAAAAAATTGTTCTAAGTCCCGGCATCTTATCGATAGTCGTTGGTTTAATCTTCTTTCTTTTTAGTTGGCGAGTTCCTCAACCCTTGGATAAAGTTTTGAATATTTTAAGCCCGGCAACTTCACCGCTAGCCATGATTGTTGTTGGTTTAATTCTATCGCGCAGTGATATTTCTAAGATATTCGCTAATAAATTCTTATATATTCAAGCTTTACTCAAACTCGTTTTTATACCTCTATTAATTCTCTTTACTTTAAAAGCTTTTAATTTCTCAAACTATGAGTTAATTATTCCGACTATCATGTTAGCTATGCCGACAGCATCTTATGTAGCTATGTTTGCTCAAAATTACGACAATCATCCTGAGTTTGCTAGTCAGATGGTCTTTATGACTTCTCTGCTCTCAGTCGTTACCATACCAATCATCACTTTGCTCTTCTAATTAAAAAGTCTTCTGTTGGTATTAAAAAACCCCTAAGAATTAGATCCAATCTATTCTTAGGGACTATTTGCTTCTTCTGAAAACAAATTAGTCTATATTTAATTATTTAAATTCTCCAACAAACTCCTCTGTTACTCCCTTATCTATGCTATAAACCTCATGTCCTCTTACATAAGTAGCCATAACAGTTGCACCAATTTCGCTACCAATATAAGGACTGATCTTATTGCGATATTCTAAATCTTCAGCAGTTAAGACGTAAGATTTATTAGGATCAATTAAAACGATATCTGCATCTTTGCCTACTGATAAGCTTCCTTTTGTATCATCAATACCAAAACGACGGGCTGGTTGTGTCGCAATCACTTGTGCAAATTGCTCAAGAGACATACCACGCTTATTAACTGCTTCATCAAAGAACACATCGACATCATTTTGTACGCCTGAGATACCGCCCCAAGCATCAAATGCATTTTCTTTATCTTTCAAGTCTGGGGTACATGGGGAATGATCAGAGATTGATGAAATAATATCCCCTGAAAAGACATAATCCCATAAACCATCTTGAGCTTCTTTATCACGGATTGGTGGTGAACATTTAGCCACATTTCCAATAGCATCTAATTGGTCTGTTGTAAAGTATAAATAATGTAAACAAGTCTCACAAGTGACATCGACACCTTCTTGTTGCCCTTTAATAACTGCTTCCACACCTTCTGGGCAAGCCACGTGACAGATATGAATACGACAGCCTGTTTCTTTAGCAAAAAGAATTGCTCGTTGAATAGGTTCCACCTCTGTAAAGACTGGACGAGTCGCCACATACTCTGACAATTTTGATTTGCCTTCCGCTTTTGCTTTTTCACCTAGGCGATCAGTAATCGCTGCATTTTCAGCATGGATAGCTAGAACTTTTCCTGTCTTCGCAATTTGTTTCATCCCTTCGTAGAGTGAATAGTCATCCACATTTTGGAAGTCTCCATCAATTGAACGGTCGCCACAAGTTGCCATAAAACATTTATAGGCCGTTACACCGTTCTCATATAATTCTTGAATACCACCTGTTTCAACATTATAAGGAACGAGTCCTCCAAATGAGAAAACATCCACTTTTAATTTACCTTGACCAGATTGGTATTTGTCCTTAATACTCGCTTCATCAGTTGTTGCTGGTACTTGGTTCAATGGCATTTCTAAGAAAGAAGTTACTCCTCCCTTAGCACAAGCAGAAGTTCCTGTAACATAACCTTCCCACTCATCACGATACCCACCACCATTTTCAGTAATATGAACGTGACAATCAAACATTCCCGGACTAACAATTAATCCTTTAGCGTCAACCTCTTGCTCAGCCGATAAATTTTCACCAATTGCAGCAATCTTTCCGTCTTTGACTGCCAAATCGGTCACAACTGCGCCGCTTTCTAAAATGACTTGACCATTCTTGATGACTAAATCATATGACATAAAATAACCTCCTAATAAATTTTTATTAAGCGTCCAAAATAATTAAATTTAATTATTCTGCACGATTTAATACAAAGTAAACAAGTAATCCCACTACAAAACCATCAATCCAAGAGATTTGGGACAGAAACTCTAGGGCTGGGATAAATTGTCCGACAATTGAAACAACAAACCCACAAATGGTTGCGATATAAGCTTTCTTATTGACACCAGAATAAGGGTTATCCGCTGCTTGCTCTGGTGAATAGTATAGTAAATCCAAGTCGATCTTTTGTTTGTCCACAAAGTAGAAGTGAGCAATCATAACACCGGCTACAGGGCCTAACAAGCTTCCAATATAGTTAAGGAAAACTAGAATTACACTCCCTGACTCCATGAATTTCCAAGGCATTATGATAAAACTGATAATACTTGCGATGATAACACCTTTACGATAATTAATTTTTTGTGGAAAAAGAGCTGTTAACTGGAAGGCTGCTGGAATAATATTACCAGTCGCATTAGTTGAAACGGTTGTCATCAATAAGACAAAAGAAGCCAAGAAAATAGCCGGCATAGAGTCCCATTGATTAATAATTTGTAAGACATCTCCTTGATGTGAAACACCAGTAATGGCCGCACCATTTAAAACAGTGATACTTGCAAAAGCAAAAATGACATACCCAACTAACAACGATAAGATTTGTCCTATTGTTTGAGACTTGGTGGAAGTTGCGTTTTGAGTAAAGTCAGAAACACTTACTCCTGGAGCTGCCCAAACAGATAAGGTAGATGCAATAATAATCAAATAGGCTAGAGGGGTTGCAACCGATTGATTAACAGCTGTTACATGGTCGAAAATTGGTCCAAACCCGCCCGCTACACTCAATCCCCAAACAACCATTCCTCCGAACACAACATAAATAAGTGGATTTAGTATAGCTGTAAACTTGTTTAATACGCGGCCTCCCCCTAAGCCAATCATTACATTGATCAAGAAGAAGACTACAAATGATAAAAAGGCCGGTACAGAAAGGCCTAAAATATTAATGCCTTCACCAACATTCAAGAAAGCTGGCCAAATTCTACTTACTAAGATCAACAAAGCTTTCGAACCTGCATAGTTTTGGACCCCAAACCAAGCAATAGCTGCCACAACTCCCCTTAGAAAGCCAGGCAATTTAGATCCTGCACTACCATAAACAGAACGTAAATGAATGGCAAATGGAATGCCATACATAGACCCTGCTTTACCGTTAACTGTCATTAGTCCCGCTACTGCTAGTCCCGCCAAAATGATAGCTAAGAACACGTGAATAGGTGCCACCCCTAAAGCTAGAAAGCCACCAACAGTTAGATAATTAGGAATATTATGGACCGATCCCATCCACAGAGTAAAGAAGTTAAGTGTTGACATACTACGTTGTTCTGGCTTATTAGGCAATATGTCATCATTGGTATATCCCCTTGATTTAAACAAATCAATTTGTTCTTGTCTTACTAAGACATCATTATGTTCCATTATTAAAAGTCCTCCAAATTATTTTAATAGGCCAATTCTTTTAAGGCCTCTGCTAAAGCTTGTATCCCTTCAACAATATCCACCGCCTCGGTATGTTCTTCCGGATTATGACTAATTCCTTTGATGGAAGGAACGAAGATCATAGCTGTTGGAACTTGTGGAGCAAATATCTGTGAATCATGCCCCGCTCCTGAATGCATGATTTGATAATTTAATTGGTTATCCTGACAAACTTTTTCTAAAACTTTAACAATCTCAGGATCCATTGGCACTGGTGGCTCATTCATCCATAAATTCATTTCTACTTCAATCGCTTTTTCATGACAATGTTTCTCAATAGTTGTTTCAATAAATACAGCAAACTCATCGAGAGCTTCCTGGTTAGTGTGTCTAGTATCAATTGAAAATTCCATTTCTCCAGGAACAACATTCACCACATTAGGCTTTACTTCTACGTGGCCAAAGGTTACGACTAAAGGATCGCCAATTTCATTTGCTTTATCAATGACTTCAGAAACAATTCTAGCGTAACAGTCGATGACATCTTTACGATATCTCATTAAGGTCGTTCCGGCATGATTAGCTTCACCCTTTAATTTAATGGTGTAGCGTTTTTGCCCCACTATGGCATTAACAACCCCAACTTTTTTGCCTGCATTTTCCAAGAAGTTTCCTTGTTCAATATGTAATTCTACAAAAGCATCAAAGTGATTAAAGCGTGGAGAATCTACAAGGTAATTAAAGCCTGCTTCCTTCATAGCTGTCTCAAAAGGAACACCGTCATTGTCCTTAATGGTTTCAACATCTTCTTTTTTCGCTAAACCAAAAATATTTTTAGATCCCCAAAAGGCATATGGAAAACGAGAGCCTTCCTCTTCTGCCATCGAAACAATTCGCAAAGATTTCTTTGGTTGGCCGTATTCTTCAACCAACCCCTTAATCGCTAAGTAGGCAGACATAATACCCAATTGGCCATCTAGACGACCACCATCAACAACTGTATCAATATGCGATCCTGAGGCGATGATTGATTCTGGCTCTTCACTACCTTCAACTGTTGCAAACATATTCCCTACTTCGTCGAACTCTACCTTCATCCCCTCTTTTTCAAAAAGTTCTTTCAAGGCATTCTGAGCTTCAATCCATGATTTGCTATATAAAAGTCTTGTAGTACCTTTTCCTTCTTTATCAGAAATACTCGAAATCCAATCCATTTGGCGATCGATTTCTGCTGGTGAAATTTTTATCATAGTTCGCACCCTTTCCAAATTTTGCCCATTTGTATCTTGCATACATTATAGTGTAAAACGGTTTCATTTCTCATTGTTATATTTGCTCAACTTTACAATGTATTTTGTATAAAGTGAACAAAAACAACCCTTTGTTAGTTAAGCGAACTTTTTGTCTATAAACTGTTTGAGTTTAAAGCCCTCTCTTACTTTTTGAATAATTACCACGCCCCCATTATTCATAGACCGCATATCATAAAACTCATCAATATGTTCTGTTTTTGGTAATAGAATTTGAAGTATATGGCGAATATTGATACTGTGTCCAACAAATAAGATACAAGCCTCCGTCTCAATTAATTCATTAAACAATTTATCCATTCCTTCTTTAAGACGCTTACAATAAACAGCATAGTCTTCTCCTTGACCTAGAGGGTCAGCAGGTTGTAATGCTGTCAGCCTTTGTTTTTCTGTTGTATTTCTCAACATACTCTCTACAGAATCAAAACCCAAATATCTCCTTATGATATCCCAAGTTTGATAGCTTTCCATACCTTCAAAGGAACCAAAGCTAATTTCTCGAAAATCTGCCATTTCTATAATGGGAATCATCCAATTCGGATAGATACTTTGTTCAATAAGAATTTCGGCTGTGGTACGTGTTCTCTTTAAATCACTTACAATCGCCGCATCAAATTTAACCTTACTTAATTTTTCGCCTAAATCTTTAACTGCTTGAATCCCTTCTGCTGTCAATAAAGGATCACACCACCCTTGGGTACGCCCATTCTTATTAAAAAACGTTTCACCATGACGGACAAAATATATGGTTAACCCGTTAGACATTTAATCATTCCTTTAACAAATTTGTGTGCTTAGTAGGATCCCGTGCTATACTTATTTTAAATCTTCAAGGAGGAGCAACCATGACCTACTTATCATACTCGTATTTCTACCAAAACTGGTTTAAAAACTTTTCGATTGATAGCCAACAAATCCAAACCTTTTGTCAAAAATACAATCAGTCTCAAACCATTAAGTCTCGCCAGATTGAATTAACAACCATTCAAAGAGCGTTAAAAGACTTTAAAGATAATCAAACAGTTTACTTGGCAGTTTTACAGCAAATTATTAAGCAAGACTTTCTGCTAACTAATATTCAACTAAATGATTGGCAACAATTGGTCATTATGATTGTATGTATTCAAGCTTTAATAGAGCTGTATAAAAAGTACGATCTCCCTCTTAATATATTACAAAATACACTATCCGACCTTTTTTTACGTATTAACTTATCCCAGTCTGTCGGTTTATCAACAGATGATTTTGAATGGTTAGCACGTATCTTTCGTCTTAGGATTTTCAAGTTAGGCGAGCTTCAATTTGAATTTACTCTTTTTGATTCAGCCACTCTTCCTAAAGACATTTCTTACATTAATAACGGTAGTAAAATCCTTCAAGATGCTCTCCCTATTATTAGTGTCCACATCATGCAAGATAGTTTAATTGATGAAGCACACTCTTCAACTGCTTTTTACTTAGCTCGAGCCTTTAAAAAAAGATATTTAACTAATTTCCCAGCACAATACTTTTACTGTTATTCTTGGCTCTTAAATCCTAACAACTCATTTTTATTAGGATCTCAAAGCAATATTCTATCTTTTTCAAGTAACTTTGACCTAATCGCCCATTCTGCCTATCCTGATATGGCCTTAGAGCATATTTATGGTTCTAAAGATATCCATCCTGACTCAATGCCTCAAATCACTAGTTTGCAAAGAAGAGCAAAAAGTCATCTTTCATTTCTGGGAATTGGAGTGGGGATTGTTCCTTTCTAGGAAATACTATCCTTTAATTGACCCTGCTGATAAACCTGATACAAGATCTTTTCTAAAAACCATTGCGATAACTGCTGGTGGAATAATAGCTATTAAACCAGAGGCTGCAATCATACTATAGTCAATAGCATCTCTTGTCATAAACTCAGATAGAACTAGGGTAATTACTTTATTATTCTGAGTTGACGTTAAAATCATTGGGATTTGAAATTGGCTCCAACTCATTAACAAGAGAATTAAGACACAGGTAATAATAGCTGTTCGTGACATGGGTAAAATCACCCTCCAGAAAAGCTGCCATTCTGTACAACCATCGAGTTCTGCTGCTTCCCACATTTCTTTAGGAATCTTATTAAAATGCGTAATCAACATCCAAGTTGCTAGAGGTAAAAAAGCAGTCACATAAATGACACTAATCCAGAAAAGCTTATCCAGCAACTGATAGTTTGAAAAAATAGCAAATATTGGAATGATGGTGGTAAACACAGGAATAACGATGGTAATCAATAATAAGCGTAAAATCACTTTTCGTAAGCGAAAGCGAAAACGCACCATAGCGTAACTGGTTAAAACAGCTAAAGGTACCCCAATAAAGAGAGTATATAAGGAACTAATTAAGGAATTCTTTAAGCCATTAAAAATGGTTATATGTGCCTTATCTGTCGGATCAAACAAGCTTTGATAATTTGTAAAAGTTGCTTGACTGGGTAGAAAGCGACCTCCCGCTTTCATTAATTCTGCTTTAGGGGTGACGCTAATTATAAAAGCCCAAATAAGGGGACCTAAAGTGAATAGCAGAAAGATAATTACAGTTATAATGTATAACCAATCCCAACGTTTATTTTTAAGCATGATCTCCCTCCAATCTTAGCGAACGAATATAAAAGTAACCAATAATCCCCGATAAAATCATGATTATATAGGTAATCGCTGACCCTAGACCAAAGTCTAAAAAGCTAAAGGTATTTAAATAATTATATATTAAAAGGGTTTGTCCTTCATAACGGTAACCTACTAAAGAAATTACCTCATCAAAAACATTTAAACCTGCCATAGTTGCTTGGATTAACACAATTGAAAGTGTAGGCAAAATCATTCTTAGCGTTATATAGAAAAACTCTGAATAACGACTGGCACCATCCATTTTAGCCGCTTCGTAGATTTCTTTAGGAATTGTTTGTAGGGTTGCCAAAATTAAAATGGCACAAAAAGGTACCACCCGCCAAGCAATTACAATTGAAACGACAATTAGGAGTAAATAACGATTATTAATCCAAGCAACTGGCTGATCAATAATTGAAAGACTCATCAATAATTTATTCATAAAACCATAACTGGGATGAAAAATAAATTGCCAGACAATACCATTAACTAGGGGGGGCAAAGCCCAAGGAACAATTGCAATACCCGTTAGCATTGGGCTAATAACTGTCCGCTTATTGAGCAAAAGTCCCACAATAATGCTGGAAATGACGGTTAAAAAGACGACTAATAAAAAAACCATCAAACTATTTTGAAAAGCATGATGAAAATCTTCTGAGAGTAAAACCTCTTTATAATTATCGAGTCCGATAAACTTAAAGCGGTCTGGTCTACTTAATTTAAACGCATGAAGACTGTAGATGAAGGTGCGTACAATTGGTAAGTAGACGAACAATCCCATGATAAGCATCATGGGTAAGATTAGAAAAATGGCTTTTTTAGATTTTTTCATAATAAACTCCTTTTAAATCATTGATCCCTACTATCATTTTTATAATAGCACGGATCAACCCTTAAAAATTTAAATCTAGGTGTAGTGCACTACACCTAGATTTATTATTAATTACTCAGCAAATTCCTCAACAACACTATTTACTTTTTCAACTAATTCTTTAACAACCTCTTCGGCAGAAAGATCTGAAGTTACCATTTTATTGATAGTATTATAAATTTCGGCACTCATTTCAGTGTAATATTCTGGCACCCCATTTGGGAATGGTGATTCAACCATTTCAGCCAATTCAACCATCGCACCTGTGTTTTTAATCTTTTCCTCATCAATTAGCTGCTGTAAGATGCTTAATCGTGTAGGAAGTGCTCCTACCGCATCAAATAATTCTAATTGAGTTTCTTCGGAAGTATACCACTTAACGAAGGTTTGAGCAGCTTCCATATTTTCAGTATTTGGTGAAATACCTACTGCTTCTTGGAAAGGTACTGTTCTTTCAGCGTTTGCATCAACACCTGGCAGTAAAATTGGTTTTACCTGTCCAACTACTGTTGACTCCTCTTCATTATTAACGCGACCAACAAATGAAGATGGGCCTACTATAAAGGCAGTATCTCCTGAGTTAATCTGTCTGTAAGCGTCCATTCCCGAACCGTTCACATTACCTGGATTAATTAATTCTTCATCTGATAAAGCCTTAATAATAGTTAATGCATCGAGAG
This sequence comes from Facklamia sp. P13064, assembly GCF_050409425.1. Classification (NCBI taxonomy): domain Bacteria; kingdom Bacillati; phylum Bacillota; class Bacilli; order Lactobacillales; family Aerococcaceae; genus Facklamia; species Facklamia sp. P13064. Next base: position 25,443 of record NZ_JBNUPM010000016.1, read on the forward strand.
ACGCTTCTTCATTCAAAGTATTATCCTCATTAAATAAAATACCATTGCGTGTATAAGTCAACCAGAAGAAAGTAGTCGTTAAATTTTCATCCGCACCTAACGGAAGCGATACTGGGTATTCTGTAATTCCAGCATCTTTAATAGTTTTAGCTTGTTCCATCACTTGATCCCAAGTTACTGGCGGTTCTTCTAAGCCAGCCTCCTCATACATTTTTGTATTGTAGTAGGCAATCCGAAAATCATTTGCATAAGGGACTGCATAGACCTCATCGTTTAGCATAAATTGCTCGATTGCTGGAAAAGCATCCGCATCTGGCAAATCAATAGGAGCCAACCAATCTGCGCTGGTGAATTCTCCCATCCAAGACCAATCTACTTCAAAGACATCCGCTGCCACCGTGTTACTTGCAGCTGCAATCGCTAACTTATCACGAATATCGTCCCAACTAGTTGGTAAAACATTGACTTTAATCCCATACTCTTCTTCAAATCTAGCCAACATTTCATCCGATGGAGCTCCCCAATCAGGAATCATAAAGCTAATTTCTATACCTGCATTTTCTTCTTGAGCCATAGCTGTTAAAGGTGCTAACACAGTTGATAAAGTGAGCGATGCTGCTAAGATGCTTTTTAATGTTTTTTTCATATTTTTCTCCTTTATTCTTTAAGTTGTTGGAATGACTAAATCCCTAAATAATTATCTATTCTAGCCTACCACATCCTTTCCATCTTTTTTAGTAATAAGTCTTGAAGCAGAGTCTTTATCGAAGATTGGATATGGCCATTCTTCTAAGCGTGTGATTCAACCCTCGAATGGCAATCGATAATTGCATAATATTTTCAAACGGGGCAATGCCCCCACTACCTGAACAACCAATATGCAAAATATCTGCACCACCTATTTTAGCAGTTAATCCCAATTGAGTAACCACCTCTTTTTGTGAACAATCCTGACTCGTCCCGTTAGCTGCTAAACTCAAAGCCCCCACTTTGTGAATCAACTGACAACTGCGCCTAAACTCTTCCATCGAGTAACCAGGCACGGTTCCAACTTGAGGTAATATGATAATTTCAGCCCCAGCTGTCAAAAAGTGTTGCACCCATTCTTCTGAAGAAATAGGTTCATCATAGGCTGCCCCATGCATTTTGCCAGCAATCACAATACCAGAATAATGGTTTTTCGCCAGACGAATACCTTCTACTATTGCCTGATTACTAACTCCGGATTGTGGGTTTCCTGTTAAGCATATAAAATCTAACCCCAATTCTTCCACTCTTTTTAAGCTTTCAACACTACATATACGCCCCTCAACTAGGCTCTTTACTTTTTCCAAATAATGTCCCTCACTGGCTACCGGTTCTAAATTGACACCGATGGGACGTTGGACAAACTGTTTCAAAGTTTCAATTGGATGTGGCGTATCTGGTAAAGCCCATATCTTTGGATTAAAAACATCTACTTGATTGAGCAAAATCAAATCCGCACCAGCGGCTCGAGCAAGTTCACTGTTAGTAAGATCAGGTAGGTGAGGAGTTCGATCTTCTCTTAATTCTACTAATAAAGTTCTGCCTTCATTAGCTCGTATACTATTGAGTAAATCCGAGGAAGTCATCGTAGCAAAATCACTTGCGAAACAATCTAACATACGCTTACTATTCAAAATTAACCCCTCGCTCTTTTTCTATTAGTTGCACTAGCATTATTTAAGTCCTACCGCTTTTGTGAACAACAGGCTTCCTATAAACAAAACCACTCTCAACATCTTGGATGGATGCATCTAAATAATATTCCTGATGCTATTATAACTTACTAACAGGCCGCGGACCTATCAGAGTTTCTGATAAATAGGCCTGATTTATTAGATAACTTCTTAAAATTCTATTTAATTAAGTGGTAGGCCACAATGGCTTTTGCTTGGAAAACTTATGCACTGTTCCCTTTAAGCATCCTACAAACTAGCTCCCCTTGGTGTCATTTTAGAAACTGATAGATTTATATTATAAAATAATGCTCCAATCGTTACCTGACGGATTATTTTAGTCGTTCATGTCCCATTAAGCAAACAATATAAAAAACATCCTTATCAGACAATTGATCACACTTACTATTTTATCGCAAGGCTTCCCACGCATACCTTAAAACTTTCGACTTGAGTTTTTTTAGGTGGAAGATATTGTGTTGCTATTTTTTGTTTGCGCTAGGATCGAATTAGGTCGGTATTAGTGATATACTTTGTTTGAAATGAGACTATTACCATTTATTCGTAAATCTTTCAATGAAGGAGTTTTACAATGCACCAAATAGAAAAAATAACCAAAAGTTACCATACAGGGGGCTTTAAGCAAAAAGCCTTGGATAATGTGACGTTCAATTTAAGAGACAATGAGTTTGTATCTATTTTAGGTCACAGCGGGTCAGGTAAAACGACGTTACTCAATATCATTGGCGGCTTGGACCGCTATGACAGTGGTGATATTATTATTAATGGCATTTCAACCAAAAATTATAAAGACAAAGACTGGGATTCATACCGCAACCACTCGGTCGGTTTTGTCTTTCAAAGCTATAATTTAATCCCTCACCAATCCGTTTTATCCAATGTTGAATTGGCACTTACTATTTCAGGAATTTCAGCCAAGCTTCGGAAGCAAAAAGCTATCAAAGCCTTAGAGGAAGTAGGGTTAAAAGATCATATCAACAAACAGCCCAATCAATTATCTGGGGGGCAAATGCAACGAGTTGCGATCGCACGAGCATTAGTCAATGAGCCAGATATTCTTTTAGCCGATGAACCGACAGGAGCCTTAGATACACAGACTAGCCTTCAAATAATGAACCTATTAAAAAACGTTGCCAAAAAACGTTTGGTCGTGATGGTTACTCATAATGCTGAATTGGCTCACCAATACTCCAACCGCATTATTGAATTGCAAGACGGCAAAGTCATTTCTGACACCCATCCTTTAGCCATTGAAGAAAACAAAAACTCTAAGCATGAAAGCATGGGCAAGTCTTCCATGTCGTTTCTTACGGCCTTGTCGTTAAGTTTTAATAATTTAAACGCTAAAAAAGCCCGAACGTTTTTGACAGCTTTTGCAGGGTCCATCGGGATTATTGGAATTGCCCTCATTCTATCGCTATCGACCGGCGTGAATAACTATATTGATAACGTCCAAGAAGAGACTATGTCGGCCTATCCAATAACCATTGAACAAGAGTCTGTCGACTTTAGTCAATTAATGTCGGCAAGAAGAGCGGAAACTTCTACTAAAGAAACAGAAGATACCGACTCTAACAATGAAAATTTAGACGTCATCTACAGTAACAATGAATCGCTTGAACAAATGAGTGAGTTCAATTCTTCTTTTCGCCAAAATAATTTAACAGCTTTCAAAAAATATTTAGATCAAGATGACAATAAACTTTCTAACTATGTCGGCAAAAATGGTATCGTTTATTCTTACGCTATCAATTTTGATTTATTCGCCTACGACGAAAATGAGCGTTTGATCAATACTGATGGTAGTTCTTTTGAAAGTGTGAATCGACAACCAAGAACAAACTTTAGTTCCCCTTCAAACTCGTTTAATCAACCCAACACAAAAATTAGCGAACTTCTTCCAGGTCAAGGTGAGCAAGTTATTAGCCCAGTTGTAAAGGATAATTATCATTTAATCGATGGTAAATGGCCTGAAAAATATAATGAGATGGTGCTGGTTGTAAATGAAGCCAATGAAATCAGCCTTTCTGATTTTTACGAGTTTGGCATGCTCCCCTCTGAAGATTATGAGAAAATTCTCAATCAAATAGAAAATGATGAAGAACTTCTCCTCGAAAAAAAGACACTTCGGTTTAAAGACCTACGCAATCAAACTTTTTATTTATTACCTCGCAGTGATTACTATGAGAAAAACGCGCGAGGTAATTATCAAAAACTGACTGACGATCCCTTAACGATTGAAAAAGTTGTTAAAGAAAAAGCTATCCCGATAAAAATTTCCGGTATCATTCAACCAGTTGATAATGCTAAAACCTTAACCATTCGCACTCCGCTTGCTTATACACGCAAATTAAGAAACTTTTTAATGGCTTATGTCAATCAAAGTGACATCGTTCAAGCACAAAAAAAGCAACCAAAAACCAACGTTTTAAATGGTCTAGCTTTTGAAGCAGCTAACGATAGAGAAAAAATTGAAGATGTCTATCATTATTTAGAGGATTTCACCCTCAGTCAACAAGCTGAATTTATTAAGCAAATTCAAGCAAAACAGCAAAGCTTAGAACCGTTCGCAACAACAGAGCCAAATTTAGCTGACAATCCGGCTAATATCGCGGATCCATTTAATCAAGTCGTTAAAGACCTGGATGATTCGTCCCTTCTTGAAATTTATGATTCTTCAATTGCACCGGCTAGTTACGACACTAATTTAAAAGAATTTGGTGTCGTTTCTACTGAAAATCCTTCTGCAATCAGTATTTATGCAGATGATTTTGCTGATAAAGAAGCTATTTCTGACGCAATTGAAGCTTATAATCAGACTGTTAGTGAAAAGGAAAAAATTACCTACTCCGACTTTGCCGGCTTAATCATGTCTTCCGTTTCGGAAATTGTGAATGTTATTACCTACGTTCTCATTGCTTTTGTCAGCGTATCATTACTCGTATCATCGATTATGATCGGGATCATCACTTATATCTCAGTATTAGAACGCACAAAAGAAATTGGTATTCTAAGAGCCATCGGCGCCTCAAAAAGAAATATTTCAACGGTTTTTAATGCTGAAACGATTATTATCGGCTTGTTTTCAGGATTATTAGGCATCGGGTTTACTTATTTATTACACACTCCTTTAAACAATTTATTGCTGCACTTATTAGAAGAGGTCACAGTCAGCTTATCTTTTAAAAATGCCCTTATCTTAATTGGCTTAAGCATTCTACTATCATTTATTGCTGGTTTAATTCCATCTAAACAAGCTTCACGCAAAAACCCGGTTGAAGCTCTTCGTAGTGAATAGATTTGACCTCCAACCTCCTATCCATTTTAACTTCGAACTTTAATACAAAATAACTTCCTAACAAACTGTCTCAAAACAGTTTGTTAGGAAGTTATTTTATTAGATGTTATTTCTTGCCCCATGGAAATAACATAGGGACTCTTTGAGTATATTCTTGCCAACCTTCATATTACTACATGTTTTTTCTAATAAAGGAATAGATATTTTTATCAATACTGTCGCCATTACTAGAGGAGAAATAACTAGAACGATATAATAAACAGGATGAACGACTTGAATAAATAATAAGGTGAACCCACTAATATATAGGTCGACCCAAACTAAGATCTCTCTAAAATAATTAGGATGACGGGGCATTGACCATAAGTCTGTTCGGAGTCATTTGCCTGTGTTTTTATTTATGTGTTATCTAATTTGTTCATCGCCAACCACTTCGAAAAACAGACCAATGTCAGCAATTAGCAAGCTAATTATTACAATGTAATTATGACTCATAGAAAAATCAAATTGATTGTATTTAATAATCGAATAGCTTACCGAGCCGACAATAAAATTAAAGATTCCTTGCAACACAAAGACTAAGCCCCACCCTATATCGACAATTGAGTTGCCCTTAATTTTAAAAAATAATAGTGAAATAAATAAAGGGGAAAAGAAGTGGCAACATCAAGCCACCTCCATTTTAGTCGTAAAGCCTTGAGTGGCGATCACCAAGGTGACTATAAATAACACACTATATATAATTACCCTTTTAAAATCCAGTTAACCCCCTTCTTATTCGATTCAGTAGTTAAGGCGATAGCGACCGAACCTATCCTCGCACTCATCGCTACAAATGCTAAAATTTCCATCGTATAATCTAGCCCCCTACTAATTAATTAAGTTTAATATTCCTCAAATTCTTGCACGCATTGGCCTCCATAGGCATGAACACTAGTATAGTTAATAATTGTATGCTCTTGCATACAATTATTAACTCATTTTTGAATCTTTTTAATATTACCCTTTTAACTAATGGTCATACCTATTGCTACCCCGCCGCCAACCTCATCCATCGAGACTACTGGTTTTAAAATGACCTTATTGGCAACAAAAACCTGCGCCCTAGCTATGTATCCTGATTTAACATATATTTCAAGGTAGGAGCGTTGATAAAGAGATGCGTTTTCTTAATAGTTCCTTCTATTCTTTTAACCGTTTCTTAAAAGTCCTCTCTAGCGGCTAAAACTTCTGCAGCTTTTTTAACCACCAGTCACTGAGCGCCTGAATTAAATTTTGAATCAATGACTTTAATTGGGGTGTTCGCTAATTCTTTCAAATTATAATAGATGTTTTTGCTGATTCATTTATACACTTTCTTTCTATAAAGCGACTAACAAAAAAATAAAATCCCTCTTAACATAATTCATAGGCTTTGCTTTTTAAATTTTATATTTAAGCTTCAAGATAAGCCGGCTACATGATTCACCTTAAGCAATCTATGCTAAGTAATTTTGAATAATTTGATAATTAAATTTAATAATAAATTTTCTAGCAAGTTTTCATTATCTATAATATATGTTGTTTATATCTAATTTAATATTGAATTGTTTGACTTGTTGGGTTTTCGTTCGTACAATAAAGCTGAATGAAATATGTTTGTCATAAAATAAGCATATTCATTTTATTGTTGCTGATTAATAAATTCTATTGATGAAAGGGAGAGTTGAATGAAAAAATCAATTTTAAATCAGATGAAAGTGGGAGTGCTATCTCTATCAGCCATTGCCCTATTAGTTGGTTGTACAAATGAGAACACTACCACGAATACTGACACATCCGTTGATGAAACAACAGCTACTGAAGTGATGAATGAAGAAACTGAAGAGGAAACAACTAAAGAAGAAAGTACCAAAGAAGAGAGCTCTAAAGAAGAGAGTACCAAAGAAATAAGCTCTAAAGAAGAAAGTAC